>NZ_BBTF01000036.1:0-39268 GCF_000876115.1 Acinetobacter sp. NBRC 110496 | reverse complement strand
CTAAGCCGTGACCAGATTGCTGAGCGTGTCGCACAAGACATTCCTGATGGCGCTTATGTCAATCTCGGTATTGGCCTACCAACCAAGATTTCCAATTATCTGCCTGCGGATAAAGATATATTCCTGCATTCTGAAAATGGCTTGCTCGCATTTGGTCCGCCTCCTGCCAAAGGTGAAGAAGATCCCGAGCTGATCAATGCGGGTAAGGAATACGTCACCATGCTGACGGGTGGTAGCTTTTTCCATCATGGTGATTCCTTTGCCATGATGCGCGGTGGTCATTTGGATATTGCAGTACTCGGTGCTTTCCAAGTGGCAGCCAATGGTGATCTCGCCAACTGGCATACTGGTACAGCAGATGCGATTCCTGCGGTGGGTGGTGCCATGGATCTGGCTGTCGGTGCCAAGAAAGTATTTATCACCACCGATCACAACACCAAGCAAGGTGAACCCAAGATTGTTGAAGCGCTTTCATATCCAGCAACGGGATTGAAATGTGTTGATCGTATTTATACCGACCTGTGTGTGATTGATGTGACTACAGACGGTTTAAAAGTGATTGAGAAAGTGGATGGTTTGAGCTTTGAGGAGTTACAGGCATTGACGGGTGCTCAGTTGATTGATGCGACTGATCCATAAACCTGCACTGCTGCAAAACGTTTCCCGTAATTGACTATCGTGACAGGCGACATGGATGTCGCCCGTTGAACAGGGAGGCAAGGAAGCCTCCTCTGTTCAACAAAGATTTTTGGTTACTTTTTTAAAAAAGTGACGAAAACGAGCTGTTGGTATGGAATTAAATGCATTAAGACTCCGTCATAGCTAGTTCTTATTAATTAATGGCGAGTGCTACTACCGCCATTGCCCGTATATGAAAGTGGTTTTCGAAACCCGTTTGTATAGGCAATACCTTACTTTTGAAAGGTCAAAAGTAACAAAAACCTTTGTTACTCAGACACAACCTCCCTGTTGTGCTGAGTAACGAGGCGACATCCATGTCGCCACCGCGAAATACCTAAGGAGAATGGCTGAAAGGCCCGAAGTAAAGGACAAGATTCAAAATGAAAAACGCTTATATCATCGATGCCATCCGTACCCCCTTCGGTCGTTATGCTGGCGGATTAGCTCCAGTACGTGCTGACGACTTGGGAGCGATTCCGATTCAGGCTTTGATGCAACGTAATCCAAGTGTCGATTGGCAACACGTCGATGATGTGATCTATGGCTGTGCCAATCAGGCAGGTGAAGACAACCGTAATGTCGGACGTATGTCAGCACTATTGGCAGGTTTGCCTTATCAAGTACCCGCCACCACAGTGAACCGTTTATGTGGTTCGTCACTGGATGCGATTGCGATGGCTGCCCGTGCCATTAAAGCCAATGAAGCAGACCTGATTATTGCGGGTGGTGTGGAAAGTATGAGCCGTGCGCCCTATGTGATGGGTAAATCCGACAGCGCCTTTGGCCGTAGTCAAAAGATTGAAGACACCACCATGGGCTGGCGTTTTATCAATCCAAAACTCAAAGAATTGTATGGCATCGACAGCATGCCGCAAACCGCAGAAAACGTGGCGGAACAATTTAACATTAATCGTGCCGATCAAGACCTGTTTGCCCTGAACAGCCAACAACGTACTGCAACGGCGCAGGCCAAGGGCTTCTTTGCCCGAGAAATCATCCCTGTGACGATTCCACAGCGTAAAGGTGATGCAGTTGTGGTGAATCGCGATGAGCATCCACGTGCATCAACCACGTTAGAAGCACTAACTAAACTTAAGGGTGTAGTTAAAGCTGAAGGCACTGTGACAGCAGGTAATGCCTCTGGGATTAATGACGGTGCTGCTGCCTTGCTGATTGCTTCAGATGACGCAGTGAAAAAATATCAACTTAAGCCACGCGCCAAAATCATTACTGCTACAACCGTTGGTGTTGAACCACGGATTATGGGTTTTGCGCCTGCACCTGCCATCAAGAAATTACTGAAACAGGCCAATCTCAAGCTAGAACAAATGGACGTGATTGAACTAAACGAAGCTTTTGCAGCACAAGCTTTAGCCGTCACTCGTGATTTAGGCTTGAGTGATGATGATGCACGAATTAATCCGAATGGTGGTGCGATTGCTTTGGGTCATCCGTTGGGTGCTTCTGGTGCACGTCTAGTCACCACCGCGTTGAATCAGCTTGAACAGATCAAAGGTCAGTACGCCCTGTGTTCGATGTGTATTGGTGTTGGTCAGGGCATTGCCTTGATTATTGAACGTATCGAACAGAATTAAGGAAGACCTCATGCCCACTTTTCAATCTGCGGATGCACAGATCAACTATCAAAGCTTTGGCGATCCCAGCTCCCCTGCACTGGTATTTTCCAACTCTTTAGGCACCAACTATGGCATGTGGCAAAAGCAGTTCAATGATTTTAAAGAACGATTTTATGTGATTTGTTATGACACACGCGGTCATGGTTCATCTTCGACGCCAACAGGCCCATATACCCTGCAACAACTGGGTGAAGACGTGATTCGCCTACTCGATCATTTAAAGATTGAAAAAGCCAATTTCTGCGGTATTTCCATGGGTGGAATAACAGGTCAATGGCTTGCTATTCATTATCCAGAACGTTTTCAGCGAGTGGTTGTGAGTAATACCGCTGCAAAAATTGGACAGGAACAAGCATGGCTGGATCGTGCCCAACTGGTTCGAAAGCAAGGTTTAGTTCCAATCGCTACAACAGCAGCTTCACGCTGGTTTACAGATCCCTTTATCCAAAGCCATCCTGCAATTGTCAATCACCTGTGTAACGACTTAAGTGCTGGCAGCGCGGACGGTTATGCCAATTGTTGTGAGGCTTTGGCTAAGGCGGATGTCTGCGAGCAACTCAAAGACATCCACATTCCTGTTTTGGTGATTGCAGGAAAGCAAGACCCTGTCACTACAGTGGCGGATGGTCAATTTATGCAACAACAGATACCACAATCGCAACTGGTCGAAATAGATGCTTCGCATATTTCAAATATTGAGCAGGCTGAAACCTTCAATCATATTTTAAAAGACTTTCTGACTGATTAGCAGATAAATTGAAGCATTAAAAAATGGCCATTTCAGGCCATTTTTTAGATCTGAGATAAAGTTAGTATCGAATCATCACTGATTTAAGCTCAGTATAATCTTCAATAAATGCATCAGAAAATTCACGCCCCAGACCCGATGCTTTCACTCCACCAAAAGGCACCGATGGATCAAGAAAGGTATGCATATTGACCCAGACCGAACCCGCTTCAATTTGCGGGATTAGACGCAAGGCTTTAGCCAAATCATTGCTCCAAATACTGGCTGTTAAACCAAAACGGGAGTGATTCATCATCCGAATGAGTTCTTCATCATTTTCAAATGGAATAACGTCCACCACAGGGCCAAAGGTTTCTTCAATAAATAAGGGATCATCCACACCGAGTACCTTTAATAAAGTCGGCTCCACAAAATAACCCGTTCCTTGCAAAGCCTTACCGCCACAAATCACTTGCTTATTTTGATTGGCAAGGTCGAGATAATGTTTGACCTTGTCAAAATGTGGCTTATTGGAAAGTGGGCCAAACATGCTCGATTCATCCAGCGGTGAACCAATTTTTATCTGTTGAATTGCTCCTGTCAGCTTTTCTACAAATTCATCATATTTAGACTGATGTATAAAGAAACGCTCTGGCGCTGCACAGACTTGTCCTTGATGAACAAAAGTCGCTTGCAGTAAAGTCGGTAGGATTTCATCCAGATTGGCATCCGCTAAAATGGCTGCGGCATTTTTTCCACCGAGCTCCAGACTGACCCGAGTAAGATCATTCTTCATCGCTTGTTGCCCAATCGCAATACCTGTAGGAACTGAACCCGTAAACGAGACTTTTTTTACTAAAGGCGAATTTATTAAGTGTTGTCCAGTCTCCCCCTTACCTGTGACTATATTAATCACTCCTGCTGGAATGCCTGCTTCAATTGCAAGTTCAGCCAAACGCAATAATGACAAGGTGGTAAATTCACTTGGTTTTAGTACAATGGTACAACCCGTGGTTAATGCTGAACCAATTTTCCAGCATCCAATCATCAGAGAAAAATTCCATGGCACAATTCCAGCCACCACACCAACAGGTTGGCGCATACTATAAGCGGTATATTTTTCACCCTGCATGGAGGGAATTGACGGTTGCATAGTCTGACCATTGATCTTGGTCGCCCAGCCTGCAAAATACCTTAAAAATACAACCGTTTGTGCCACTTCCAAATGTCGCGCCAGATGAATCAATTTGCCCGTAGTTAAGGTTTCCAGTTGCGCTAATTCTTCTGCATGTAATTCCACTAAATCGGCTAATTTATTCAGCCGCAGACCACGTTCATAGGGTGATGTATTGGCCCACGCATTGCGAAAAGCATCATCGGCACTCTGAACAGCCTTGGCAACTTCATTTTGAGTCGCCATTGCAATGCTTGATACAATTTGTTCAGTGGCTGGATTGACCAGCTCAATCCGTTCAGCTGTTTCTGCGACAGTCATTTTACCGCCAATAAAATGGCCATGTTGACGTGCAATAAATTGCTGTACGCTGGCTAGAATTTGTACTTCGCTCATTTTATCTTCCACTTTTAATACCTATAGACAGCAATTAAGCAACTTGATTTAAAATAAAATCGGCACCACGCTCACCAATCATGATGGCAATCGCATTAGTATTTCCGCTTGGCACCTGCGGACAGATTGAACAGTCAATCACTCGCAAATTCTGGAAGCCATGTACTTTAAGGGTCTGGTCTGTGACTGAATCTTTTGGTGTATTGCCCATTTTGCAACTGCCTGCCGGGTGGTAAACGGTTTTAATGTTCTGGCGCATCCAGGCATCAATCGCTTCAATATTGTCAGGATCGGTATTTGCAGGTTCAATCACCGCTTGAACAATGGTTTTTAATGCAGGTTGCTGTAATAGACGTAATCCTGCCTGCACCGCACGAATATTGGCATCAACATCCTCTGGATGACCTAAATAATTGGGATCAACGATTGGTAAAGCATTCGGATCTTTACTACTCAAGCGGACGCTACCACGTGCTTTGGGTTGTACATGTCCCACCTTAATCGTTAGACCATGCGCTTGTGCTGCAGCCTTCTCCCCAGGGGTATTATCAAAATTATCCAGTACAGGCAGAAAATGGAACTGTACATCTGGTCGACCATTGTCATGGGTATCGATAAAACCACCACCCTCTAGAATATTTGAAGTCAACACACCTGAGCGAGTGAATTGCCATTGCAAAAAGTTCCGCACCGCTTTTAAGCCCTGATCTTCTCCAAGCAAACTATTCTGGGTAGTGACTGTTGCATTCACGGACATATGCAAATGATCATGGAAATTTTCCCCTACAGGGAGGTCTTGAATACATGCAATCCCGAGTTCATCTAAATGTTGCTTCGGCCCAATCCCTGACAGTAATAACACCTTAGGACTGCCAATCGCCCCCGCACTGACAATCACTTCTTTACGTGCTTTTACAGACACTGGGGCTTTGCCTGCAATGCTAAAAGTCACACCCGTGACTTGATCCGCGTGAGTTTCGATTTTATGCACCAGTGCATTGGTCATGACCCTAAGATCTGGATGATGCTCAACGGATTTTAAATAGGTTTTTGAGGTACTGGCTCTTTCGCCATTCTGTGTGGTGGTCTGATAAAATCCAACACCGGCTTGGTTCCAACCATTGAAATCGTTGACATAGTGCAGGCCCATTTGCTGCCCTGCCTGAATACAAGCAAGGGTTAAAGGATGGCGGTAACGGTTTTCACTGACCGCTAAGATGCCATTTTGTCCATGATATTCATCCGCCAGACTTTCATTTTTTTCAGCTTTTCTAAAAAATGGCAGTACATCTTGATAAGACCATTGCTCACAGCCCCATTCAGAGGCCCATAAATCATAGTCCTGACGCTGTCCACGGCAATACACCATGCCATTGACTGAACTGCCCCCCCCCATAACTTTGCCTTGTGCAAGAATCATTTCTCGCTGGTTGCAGTGTTGTTGTGGCACAGTCATATACGGCCAGGATTTTTGTTGAAAGACTTTGATCACTGTTGCAGGAATAGTATGGAACAGGCTGCTATCCTTGCTCCCTGCTTCAAGCACCAATACTCGGCCTGCATTGGCTTGTAATAAACGTGCTGCAACCACACAGCCCGCTGAACCCGCCCCAATAATGATATAGTCATATTCTGTGTTCATCATGCTTCCCTATGCTTCAAACTCCATGCCTAGGATTTGATCATCACTTACTGGTCTTGTTCTTGTTTAAACGTGACAGATATGATGCACAATTGTGACATGTGCAGCGTATTTAAAATAAATACCGTATTTAAATCTTCAGACGATATTGTTTAGGCGTCAGTCCAATCATCTTACGGAACAGTTTGGAAAAATGTGCACTGTCACCAAAACCCCATTTCAAAGCAATTTCGGTAATCGACAGACTTTTATTTTTGTTATCTTTTAATTCATACTGAATTTTTTTGATGCGATGTGTTTGAATAAATTGATGTACAGACTGCTGCTGATGTTCAAATAAACGATGTAACTGCCGCAGCGAAATGCCTAAGTGATCCGCAATCATGGTGGCATTTAAGCTTTGTTTGCTTAGGTGTTCAAAGATAAATCGTTCTGCTCTTATCTTGAGATGATCGGCAATTTCAACATTTTTATAATTAATGGTTGGCTTAATCAGGGCAATCAAAGCATCTTCAAAAGCATTCTCATCCTCTTTTGCATACCAGAGTTCAATCTTTTCAGGTGACAGATTCTGCAGCATGCACTTCAATAAATGTCCACTCATATTCGAAGTAATCAATTTGCCAAAATGATCGACCGTAATGCCTTGTCTGAACAATTTCTCCCGTGACAAATGAACCGATACATGGCTAAACAAGCCTTGTGGATACATATCAATCGTTTCGTCTGGATCAAGTAATGCAACGTCCCCTTCATTTAGCTGAATGCTTTGGTCTTTATATGCAATGCGCATCTTGCCTGTGTATTGGATCAGTAAGAAACATAAACGGTCTTGGACTCGATCAGGCATTCCGCTTTTTCTAGAAATATGGCTGGCATTACTTTTGATAAATGCCACCTCAGTCTCGCCCAATAAAAAAGACTTTACTTCGCCAATAAATAAATTACCGTGTTTATCAAAAGTCGTCTCAAAATCACCACAAACCTTTTGAATACATTCGGTCCACTGCAACATTTCATTTTTTTGATCTTGATTCATATCCATTTCCCTCGGATAGATCGATTTAATCTTTTGCGTAATTACACTGATCTCTCTTTTCGTTCAGTTAAAATGTGAGGGAAAAATCACCAACAGCGACCGACAAATTCATGTACAAATTTGCCGGTAACTGAAAGCTTAGATAATCCCTGCAATATCCTTCAAAATTTTAATAAAAATCTGTTTTTCTTGTTCAGGATATTTTTCAAACACCTCATTTTGATGGCTATCGGCAATATCAAACAGATAATGTGCGGTTTTCTTGCCCTTTTCAGTGAGTTTGAAAAAGCCATCAGTTTCGATCAGCAAACCATCTTTTTTCAGGATTGATGCTGCCTGCTCCACTTCGCGCATCGGCATGGCAATATCACGCGGTAAATCTGCTTTATTGGATGCCGTACCACTCCCCAATACCAGTAATAAACGCGCTTCACTGGTACGGAATCCTGTCACTAGCTGTTTTGGAATATAATCAGTTTGATAGAATTTGAATGCACGGCTCATCAAATAACAGACATTGCTATATAAATGCCCTTGATGCATTTCACCAACATCTTCAGCTTCAACGGTGTCTTTTAACTGCAATAACGGATGTGGAATCACCCCCGAATAGGCCCCTTGGTGATACACCAACGGACTGCGTCCTTCATCACGCAAACGTACCACTTTACCAATAATAATCCAGTGATCACCGCCTTCAATCACCTCATGGCGTTCACATTCAAACACCGCAGAACAGTGATCTAAAATCGGGGCCTGACCTGAACCGATTTGATAACCAGTGCCTTCATATTTATCAATATTACGGCGTGAAAATTTATTGGACAGCTCAATTTGTGAGCCTGATAAGATGTTGACTGCAAAATGCGTGGCTTGCTCAAACACAGGGAAACTGGACGAGTTTTTGTCAATACTCCATAAGATCAACGGTGGATCTAGCGACACTGAATTAAAACTATTGGCGGTCACCCCGACCTTTTCACCCTGTGCATTTTGTGCAGTGACAATGGTGACGCCTGTGGCAAAATTGCCCAAAGCACGTCTGAACTGCATTGGATCTATTGTGATTTCATCCATTGATTTTAGTGAATTCATTCTTCTCTCCTGAATCTTTTGTCCTACTTGGGCCGTTCGCTGTACCTAAATCCCTTAAATATCCAGTACCAATCGTGCCGATTTGGAACGTGAACAGCACACCAGAATTTGCTCATTACTGGCCTTTTCTTCATCGGTAAAATACACATCGCGATGGTCTGGCTCACCTTCGATTACATCGCACATACAGGTACCGCAAACGCCTTGTTCACAGGACATTTCAATCTCAATGCCTTCACGTGCCAAGGCCTGTAAAATGGTTTCTTCAGCATCAACCAGAATGATCTTGCCACTTTGCTGAGCCACCACCTCAAAGGCATCACCGCCAGTTTCCACCTCAACCTGAAAATATTCCTTATGAATCTGCTGTTCAGGGAAATGTTGAGTGAGGGCTAGATTAATCACCCAATCCATAAAACCATTGGGACCACAGGTATAAATATGGCTGTCTGGATCAATATCCTGAATGGCAGATTGGAAAAACTCGCGGTGACTCGCCCCTTCTGATTTAAAATGGAAAGTGGTGAAAGGTGCCAAGATGCCATGTTTAATTTCATCGACAAAAGCACAACGTTCTGGGCTCGCACCGCAGTAATGCAGTTCAAAAGAAGCCCCTTCCTGTGCCAATTGATAGGCCATGCTAATCAGAGGCGTAATCCCGATCCCCCCACCCACTAATACCGCATGTTTGGATTTGACCAGTGGAAACAGATTTTTCGGTTCGCTAACCTGAATCTGCATGCCATCTTTTAAATCATCAAATGCCGACACTGAACCACCACGTGATTCAGGATCGCGTAAAATCCCAAGTCGGAACGTCCCGACATCATTTGGGTTCTGACATAATGAGTACTGACGCACCATGCCATTGGGCAGGTGCACGTCGATATGTGAACCTGCTTCAATTTTGGGTAATACGGTCGAATTTGCAGATTCAAACTCCATGACTGCAACATTTCCACCTTCGACATGACGGTTTTTTACCACCACGTTATACAGTATTGTCATGATTTCTCTCCCTGATATGCATCTCGCCGAAGGCTTAACGCATAAATAATCCACCGTTAATATCCCATGTTGCCCCAGTCACAAAAGCTGCACTTGGACTGGCCAATAAAGCACAGGTTTCCGCAATAAACTCCATGCTACCTAAAGCTTTGACGGGGATATTTTGAATAAACTGCGCCATTTTCTCGTCAGACACCACGCTATGCACAATCGGTGATTCCATCGGTCCAGGGGCAATCGCATTTACGGTCACCCCTTTAGCGGCAAACTCTTTGGCAAAGATCTTGGTCAGAGTAATGATTGCACCTTTAGTTGAGGCATAATGTGCGCCCGTGGCAGTGCCGCCATTTTGCCCTGCCAAAGATGCCATATTGACGATACGACCATAACCTTGATCGGCCATATATTTGCCAATAATCTGGCAAGACTGGAACGTGCCACGCTGATTCACTTGCGTGATCAGGTCAAAATCCGCTGCACTAATCTCTAAAACAGGGGTTGCCTTGGTCATGGTGGCATTGTTAATCAACACATCCAGTTTCGAGAATGTCTGCTGAATCCACTGCACGGCGGCATGAAAATCCGCTTCCACTGAAATATCCAGTTTTAAGGCAGACATATTCTGTGCATGTGGACTGCGTGCTTTGGCCTGTTCAGCCTTCTCTAAAGTACTGGCAGACACAATCACCTGATGTCCCTGCGCTGCAAAATATTCGGCAATGACATTCCCTAAACCTGAAGCGGCACCTGTGACTAAAACAACCTGTTTCATTTTTTGCTCCTAGAGAATGTAGCTGATACCCGCCAAGCTATCGGTCGAGTTGACTAAATTGATAATTTTACGGTTGATTTTGAAGCCTTGTTCCGCATCACGAACCAGATGAAAAGTCACGTCAGCGGTATAATGTTTCAGATTTTCTTTACGGAACTCACGCAGATTTTGTGCGCAACGTAGAATGATTTCACCATCTTCATGTTTAAGAATACGAACGCGTGACACACTACGTACCGTATTGGCTTTTGGAGAGGCTGAAATCGCTTCGCCATTTTCCAGACGGGCAACACGTAATTTACGCATGTGATGATCGTCATAGGCATAGTTCAGATTATTTTCATAATCGGTCAGTTTCGGATCAATCGGGATGATGTACACGCCTTTTTCATTCCACAGATCCAGCCAAGTATCATGTTCAGAATGGTCCAGCATATCGGCTTCGGCCCAGACAAATGCAGTCACTTCATTGAGTAAATTTAGATCGATTTTCATGGCGCTCTCCTTAAGCCGTCATCAACTTTTTCCACTGCTGATAAGCAGCACGCATCCCAGTTTCAGCACTGACATCGCTCTTTAAGCCATCTTCAGTTTTGACTTCACCGGGCAAACCGCGATTCAGCATGATCCATAAATCATTCCCTGCATTGGCACCATGTTGTACACGCTCCCATGCTTCCGAATCATCAGGTGTACCAAAACCAAACGGCCCTTGGAAATGTTCATGCAGACGTAAACGATACTGATTGGCAATTTGTGGACCACCATCCATGGTAATCACAGAGTGATGAATTTCAGTTTCATTAACCGAAATGGGTTGCATCACTCGGAAAAACGCCATCGAACAGGCAATATTCGGGAAAATGTTCAAATTAAATCCGGAACCACCTACCGCGCGCACAATACGGCGTACTTCCAGTTCTTCATGTCCTTCATCACGTAAGGCTTGAGCCAGGTCTTCAAAACGTTCCTGAATCGGACGTTCCATCAATTCTTCATCCAGATCAACCAGTTCAGGAATCATCACCATCACACTGTGACCATTGCCGAGGTCTTCAACATAGCCGGACTGATTTTCAAAGTTAAACAGTTCTTCGGTTTTTTCATCGACTGAACTGAGGAATGACTTGTGCACCAATGGGAAGTGGTAAGCATCGGTGGTATTTTCCAGCTGGATTTTCCAGTTCCCCGGGAAACGGAAACGATGCTCACCCAACACCTTAATTGGATAACCTGCGCCTTGTTTCATGAATAAGTCGATCCATTTTTTCGCAGCGCCGAGGAAATCTTCTAAAGGTTCAATATCCTGTTTAAAGGTGGCGAAAATCATGCCGTTGTATTCTTCAACCCGTAGGCTGATCAATGGAAACTCTGATTTATCCAGACATTCACCATAGCTTTCAGGTGACGGTACGCCACGTAATGAACCATCCAGTGCATAGCTCCAGCCATGATACGGACACACAAAACTGTTGGTTTTACCTTTTTTATGTTCGCATACAGTGGCAGCACGATGGCGACAGCGGTTTAGCAAGACATGCACTTTCTTCTTGCGATCACGTACCACCACCACAGGTTGCTTACCAATATTGATGGTTTTATAGCTGCCTGCATCTGGGATTTCACTGGCATGCGCCACCCAGACCCATGTGCTGTAATAAATTTTTTCCATCTCATCTTCAAAGATACGTTCATCTTTATATAAAGAGGTATGCGCACGATCACTTTGCACTAAGCTACTGTAATCCATCTCAATATTCTGCATTGGAATAATACTGCTGTTCATATCCATGATCCTTTTCGATTATCAGTTATTGCTGAGACGGCACTGGCAATATGGCTGTGCTGTCCCAGTGAGATACAGGGCGACTAAAAATATTTTCAGTCTGAAAATGTTTGATCTTCCAACGTCCATCCTGTTGCTGTTTAAACTGCACCGTGAGTTTGGCGGCATTTAAATGGCTACGACCATCACGGAAAGTTGAGGTCTGCAACATCATCCAACTGGCATTGGCTTGATCGGCTTCGATATACATTTGTTCTGAACTGACAAAATGCGCATTCATGACAAAATGTGATTGCTGTTGGGTATAACTTTTGAACATGCCATAAATGGCTTGCCAAGACGCATAACGGCCAAAAGACTGGGCATATTTCTCACCAATGCCTTCCCAAATGCTGTCTTGATCAAATAAATCCATCAATTCATTCAGGTCGGTATCAGCATTCAAGGCATCACAAATTTCCATATAACGATTGATACAGTTACGGATCGCATTTTGAGCTTCAAGCTGTTGCAAGCGTTGTAACAGTTCCGTTATATCCATTGGCGCATTCATGTCATTCATCCTTGTTGCCGCACGAGTTGATAAAATCTGGCTTATAAATAACCGGGTGCCGGCTTCATACCGAAGCTGACCAGCCCAGCATTTTGCAAAGTGGCATCGCCCATAAAGGCATGTTGGGTCACTACATTGGTATCATTCACAAAACGGCTAAACGGGTTATGGGTATAAATCGCGGTCATCCCTGCCAACATCTGGATTTTGCGGGTCACACGTGCACAAACCCGTGCCACATGGGTACAAGACAAACGCATATCACTGATCTGTTCCGCGCTTGGGTTACGTCCTGCCAGTACTTCATTCCAAACAATCTGCATGGTGTCGTAGAACCAGACGCGTGCCGCCTTAAACTCTGCTTCGACTTGGGCAAATTCATATTGCGTCACTGGACGACTGGCAATTTCAGCGCCACCCGTAATTGAAGACTTGCCCGGTGCCAGTTTTTGAAATTCCTCGATCGCTGCGGCTGCGACACCAATCCCGACCACAGTTAGGACTTGAGTGGCTAAAGATAAAGATGGATATTTAAAAAATGGCTCAGGCAGTTTTGAAGGTTCACCACGGACAAAGGTCCATTCCTTCGCTACCAGCACCTCTTTCACCACCAGATCATGACTGCCTGTACCCTTCAGACCAACCGTATCCCAAGTCATATCAATCTGTGCTTTATTGGCTGGCATCACCGCCATACGTGGTAAACCTTGGGCTTCATTGTCCTTTTGTGGTGAAATCCCGACACCAACAATATCTGCACCCATACAGCCACTGGAAAATTTCCAACGTCCGCTCACCACCACGCCATCATCGGTAATTTCGGCAGGTTGTGGCGGGAAAATGCCACCAGCAAACACGATGTCTGGACTGTCTTTATACAATTGCTCAAGTGTTGCTTCTGGCAAACTGCCCAAATAGGCAGGACTCATACCAAAACTTGCGACCCACCCCACGGAACCATCAGCTTTGGACAGTTGTTCGATCAATTCACAAAACTGTTTGGGTGACCATTCATTGCCACCAAAACGTTTCGGCACCAAAGCACGATAAACACCAATCTGTTTGAGTTTCTCGATAATGTCCTGACTGACATAAGCTTGGTTATCGAACTCTCCCGTACAGGCACGTTCACGAATTTCTTGACACAAGCGCTCTAATTCCGTTGTGGTTGTGTCCATGACAAATTCCTTTATCGATAAGTTATTCATTCCCTCATTCCTTTTCGGTTATTGCGCTGCACTCACGATATATGCCGCAACAGCGCACAGATATTCATCGGCATTGTGTTTTGCCACGATTTGTAAACCCACAGGTTGACCATGTTCAGTTTGCAGCGGGATGGAAATTGCAGGGTGTCCAGACAGGTTAAAAGGCCGAACCAAACCCGTTAGATTTAAAAAAGCCAGCGTATTTTCAGCCTCTGCGACCTTAGGCGGTAACTGCGGTAAAGTCGGTAAAATCAAAGCGTCGTATTGATCGAGTAAGGCATCAATCTCAGCAGTGAAACTTGCTTTTACCTGCTCAGCCTGCTCGACTTGCGCCAAAGTGGTAGCAGCGGCCTTGAGTAAACGGGCATTAACATCTGTGCCAAGTAAGCCTGTTTGGGTTAACTCGCCATAGGCCTGCCAGTTTTCGTAATTGATGATCTGCATGCCTGCATCAAACGCAGCGTCAAAACTTTTCACCGTCACATGGATGGGGTGTAAATCAGCCTGAGCAAGATAGTGTTGGATGCACTCAGCCACAGTAGAATCCGCTTGTACATCCAGCCAAGCCAGTTTCGGTGCCTGAGTTAATTCGGTAGATTGATGGAAAGTTGGATCAATAATCTGCATTGCGGTTTCAATCATGTCGATTGAATTTGCAAAGGGGCCAACGCAATCCAATGAACTGGTTGCTGGATGTACACCTGCACGGCTGACACGCCCAAAAGTCGGCTTTAAACCGTAAACACCACAACAGGCTGCTGGCATACGAATAGAACCACCCGTATCGGTGCCTAAGGTGAAATCCGCCAGACCTGCTGCAACTGCCGCTGCCGAACCACTCGAAGAACCACCCGGAATCAGTTCAGGATATTTTGGATTCACTGCCGTACCAAACACATGGTTAATGCCTGTAATGCCAAAAGCCAGTTCGTGCAGATTGGTCTTGGCGGTAATTTGGCAATCCGCAGCGAGAATACGATCTACCACTGCTGCATTGCGAGTTGCAGCTTGGCTTTGCATTAAGGCTTTGCTGCCTGCCATGGTCTGCATGCCTTGAATATCGATGGAATCCTTGACCATGACTTTCAAAGCACCTGCGCCTTTTTGTACCTCTTGTACAATAATATTCATTCACTTTTCCATGTATTTTTATACTTAATACAAATATCGGAAAAAGTAATGTAATTGTCAAGTATTTTTAGATACGAAGAATCAAGAAAATGTTTCCAATTTTTGTATAATGCTGAATGTCCATTTTTATAAAAGTAATGACTTGGCTATGCTTACTCATTTAGAACAATTTCTACCCAACAATGAACCGAGCAGCTTACAAAGCTATCCTTTTTTCTGGATCTCGCAAGTGAATGGGAAATACACGCAGCTTATTGAAAAATCAATTAAAAAACTAGGCATCGACAATACTCGTCGTAAAATTATTTTAAGTACCAATGCGCTGCAACAAGCCAGTATTACCGAGATTGCCAACCTCTCTACCCTCAAGCTGACCACGGCGACCAAAGCCATTTATCGTCTGGTTGAAGATGATATCGTGCAGGTGTTCTCATCAGAGTTAGATGAACGCATCTCAATGGTGAAACTCACTGACAAAGGTAAAGAGATGGTTGAGCAAATTAACCAGATCAGTCAGGTCACTTTATCTGGGATTCTGAATGCCTTTGACGATGCTGAACTGCACCAGCTCAATGGTCAATTGAAAAAGCTATTTGATTTAATGCCCTCAAGTTAAGGCAACAACAAAAGCCCATGTCTATGCAGAGATGGGCAAAGCTTCGGATTAAGCCTGTTACTGATTTAAAATATTAAACGGCGGCTTCAGCTGATTTGCGGCAATCCGATCTGAAAAAGTATGCAAAACCTGTTGCTTATAGGCAGGAATATCGACCTGCTGATAGTCATAAAAGCCCTGCTGCTCCCGTAAACCATTGCGTTGCTGTCGCATATTCTCGGCAATAATTTCAGGTGTTCGATAACGATCACCTAACTCTTTTTGTAAATATTGCGAGGCATAGTACAGGATATCACCGCCACCCCAGTCAATAAATTCCAGTAAGCCCAATACCGAAAAGCGTAAACCAAAACCTGTCCGAATCGCGATATCAATATCCTCCGCCGAGGCTACACCTTCTTCCACCATCCGCGCCGCTTCATTCATTGCCAAGGCCTGAATCCGTGGCACGATATAGCCAGCTTTGGCATGACACACCACAGGGACTTTCCCAATCAACTGTAAAAAGCTTTTCAGTTGCGCAACCACGCGCTCAGAAGTTTGCTCTGAACGACTTAATTCCACCAAAGGAATCAGATAGGCAGGATTCAGCCAATGGGCATTGAGCACCCGTTCAGGCTGTGAAATCATCTCTGCAATATCAGTGACCAGAAAAGTAGAAGTGGTCGACGCCACAATACAATGAGGCGAAATGTATTGGTCTAACCAAGCAAAAATTTCCTGTTTGACTTGTTTCACTTCTGGCACGGCTTCCATTACAAGATCACAGTCTGCTAAGCGCTGTACAGAGCCAGCCCGACTCAGAATCGTAATCTGATCCAGAATAAAAAGTT
The DNA here is from genome assembly GCF_000876115.1 of Acinetobacter sp. NBRC 110496. Taxonomy (NCBI): domain Bacteria; kingdom Pseudomonadati; phylum Pseudomonadota; class Gammaproteobacteria; order Moraxellales; family Moraxellaceae; genus Acinetobacter; species Acinetobacter sp. NBRC 110496. The sequence goes on along the minus strand of NZ_BBTF01000036.1, from coordinate 22,970 downwards.
GTTGTTCAGGCTGAATAAATTGAATCTGTTCAAGTAACCCTAACTCCTGCTGCAAATCAGCTTGAATCTGGCTCTGATATTGCCCGAACTCAACTTCACTGCGCGCTCTGGCATCAATCAAATCCACTTTCAGTCCTGCATAGGCAAAGGCTATCGCAATCGCTTTGCCCATTCGCCCAGCACCCAATACCGCAACTTGTTGAATTGTTCTCATCCTAGCCCCCTTGCTGCAAAATCATGTGCAACTCAGCTTTGCTTTTCTCTGCCAATCCCAGACTCTCAAAAGTCCGCCCATCCTGATACAAATCCTTACCTGTCACCGCAGAAGCAATATTCAGTAGCCCTTCTGCCACAGGTGTCGCAACACCCGCCCAACGACCTACAGATACTAAAAACGATAATCCTAAACGCGTATCTTCCAGCATATAACGATGTGACTGCAGGTCGATGTGTTCACGCCAGTCACCACTATCGGTTAATTTGCAATGTGCACCGCGTCCATACATCCATTCCTCACCTTCACCCTCTATGTTGTAGTGATCGGCTAAAGGGAAATGCGGTGCAGCATAGCCAAGTGCTTCCCGAACTTGCATACGTTCTGCATCCAACTGATTGGTGACACGGCGGATTGAGGGCTGTGTACCCTCATGGTGAATATCCCAAGCTTCAAAATGTTCCAGCGGTCCAGCATTCATTAGAATCAACGGTGGATGAATAATTGGCCCTGCATTCATCAAAGCACCACTGAGGCTGTCTTCAATCGGTTCAACACTTGGATAAGCCTGTTTGAGAACCTGAAATGCCTGTTCAGACAAGGCACTTGGAAAAACCCCAGTCGGTAAACGGGTCGCATAAGCACTGACCACGATCTGATTGACCCCATGCTTACGCACCAAATACGGTAAGGTTCCAGTTTCTGCAAATGCGACTTGGGCATTGTTACCGGCCTCTCGCATGGCTTTGGCAAAGATAAAGCTACCAAAGGTCGCTGGTGGTAAGTACACCACTTGTCCTGCTTGAAAAAACGGCGCCACCTGCTTGGCCAAGTCCTGATGCGTGGTGGCAGGTAAAGGAATAATGATCAGTTCGGCATGCTGAATGGCTGTTTCTAAATGATTGATAGCTTGATCTGGCTGTTTTCAAAGCCAACACTTACTGAGCGCTCACCCCGATAATCTTTGATCTTGAGTTCACCTGTTGCAGCTAATTGTTGCAAGGCTTCACGGTCACGACGCCATAACACCACCTCGTGGCCTTTTTCTGCCATCTCTACCGCTGCGGCATAACATCCGTGTCCACCACCGAGTACTGTAATTTTCATGTGCGTTCCTGCTGATTGATTTTCAATTCAGCATAGGACAGTCACAGCCTAAGGGCTTATCCAAATGCGCAAGCATTATTCCATTTACGCACGCATTTGACTGACTGGCACAGCATCCGTTTTTAAAGTATGCGAAGGTAAGCAGCCGTAGCGTTTTTTATATAGGCTGGAGAAATGTCCAAAACTTTGGATACCATGCTCCAGTAAAATATCGGTGACGGTTTCATCTGCCTGTGCATGCTGCAAAGCCCAATGCACCCGTTCCAAGCGTTGCTCACGGATATATTCCACTGGGCTTTGCTGTAGATACTGACTAAAGCCTTTTTGCAAGGTTCTTATCGACACCTCGCAATACTGACCGAGATCAGACAATGAAATGGCCTGTTGTACATGTTCCCGAATATATTGCTGTGCTCTTTTAATATAGCTTGGCAGCAGCTGTTGCCGTTGGGCATTCAAGCGTTCAGTATAATTATTCGGAATTTTCAACAAAATGAGTTCAATCAAATACTGGCTAAAACTGGCTGAAATAAAGCTCCAGTTCTGAATATGGTAATAGGCATGACAGAGATAATTCAGTGTTTCAATGATCGCATCCATCCCTTCCGCACTACATGACAAAGATGGATCAAAACGCAGGGGTTCTTGGCTACAATGCCCCAACATGTTAAACAACTGGGTCTCGATATCCTGCTGTGCCAGTTTTAAAATAATATTACGGCAATGCTGATTGGTAATGATCTGCTGTCGCGTATGCGGATGAGTCACTGACATCACCCCAACCGATTGCATGATTTTGTGCTGATCGAATCCAATCTGGCATTGTCCTTCCAGTGTGATTCGAAATAAATAAAAGTCGGCGCTATCTTCAATGTTGATCATGACGGGCGCACTATATTTCAGGTCATACAATGCACCACGACCAAAACTAAAACCGTTTAATCGAGTATTCAATGGCTCATGTGTCTCGACATCAAAGCGATGTGGGCAGAGGTAGTGACTGATTCGATCTTTAATGGTTTGATAATCATCAGATTTAAATAATAACAACTCATCCAGATAATGCAGATGATCCAATTTCAAAGTTGTTTGCATCATTTCACTCCCTTGTGATGAATCAACCAAAGCAAGCACAAAGCCCATTACCATGAATGGGCCTATGACCTACTCAGTGCAGCATCAAATCAAGATGCATGTTCCTGCTGCATACTGTCACTAAATGCCTGACAGCCTTTTTTCAATAGGATAAAGGCCAACACACAAGAAATCGTGCCCACAATCGACAGTGACATGCCGACCATGAGCGGATTTTCAAACACCTTATCGGTAATGAGTGCTACTAATGTGGTGCCAATCCCAACGGCAACCAGATTACTGATCAATAGGAATACCGCTGAGATTTGTGCGCGTAACTGGTTCGGCGCCAACATTTGCATGGCCGTGGTTGAAATCGGCATCGGGAATGAAGCAAAGAACATCGCAGGTACGAGGAAAACCACTGATAGCCATAGTTCATTGACTTGAGTAAAGATCATGATTGGTAAAATTAACCCGATAATGCCAATCACACCTGTAATCATCGGGGCATCCTTACGGCCTTTTTGAATAAACCAGTCATTCAGCCAGCCTGCACAAAACACACCCAGAATATTAGCCACCAATAACACACTGCCGAGCATATAACCCGCTTCGGTCGGTGTTAAACCAAACTTACGCATATAGAACGCAGGTGACCAACTGATCAGGCAATACAAGGCCATCGCGTAAAAAGTAAAACCTAAGTAATGACATTTGAAGGTACGACCATGCTTTTTAATAAACCTGAAGGCATCCTTCATACTAGTCTTTTCGACTTGTCCGACTGCATTGAGACGCTGACCTTTACGTTGTGGCTCTCTCACGGTGAGTAAAACCAATAGACCAATAAAGACACCCGGTAGACCCACAATAATAAAGGCCGCTTGCCATGCCTTAAGCGCACCAAAAACCGGAACCATGATGCTATCCATATTTTTCAGTAAGCCAATCACATAGCCACCGACTAGAAAAGCGATCCCGCCGCCGACAAAAGAACCAATTGAATATACCGCGACAGCACGCCCTAGCTTATCCTTACTAAACATATCGCTAAACATTGAATAGGCTGCTGGAGATAAAGCAGCTTCACCTACTCCGACGCCCATGCGACTTAAAAATAGTTGCAGAAAGTTTTTACTCAGACCACAGAATGCGGTTGCAATACTCCAAAACACCACCCCGATGGCAATAATTTTTGGACGGGAGAAACGATCTGCCAGATAGGCCAAGGGTAGGCCCATAAAGGCATAAAACAGGGAAAATGCCAAACCATGTAATAAACTAAACTGCGTATCTGAAAGTCCGAGATCTGCTTTAATCGGCTCGATCATCAGCGCCAGTATTTGCCGATCAATAAATGAAAAGATATAAGCCAGCATGCAGAGCAAAACCACATACCATGCATAGAGATTTGATTGAGCTGGTTTCAGCTCAGTTGAATGCGTATCCATTGTTCTTCCTTGTCCATGCCATTTTTCTAATCCATTTGCCTATTGAAAGTTCAGAAGACCAGTACTCATCCCCTGTTCTGGTCAATTTTCAACAAGCATTTACCTTCTCTTATGATTATTATTTTTACATGTAATTTTCCATAATATTTAAGGTATATAGTCATACCTTTTTTGAGCTATGGTTTTTGGCTATTATTTTCTGGCACTCAAAATACAATTTAAGCCTATGATAAAACAAATATTTCTTATATTATCTCGCTAAACTCCACTTTAGTTCTAGCCATTCAGTAAATAATTTAATTTAAAATTATATTGAATTTTACATTTATTTTTGGTTTAAAATAAACTCAGTATATTCTCAATGGAAATGAATATGGCCCTTGTAAAAGAACAAGCAATCGAAAGCATTCATAGCATGCACGTGCTGATTGAAAACATTTTTAGTGGCAAACATGCTGAACAAGACCTCCCCCGACTGATCGCCTATTTTGCTGATCATTTTGAAATGGTCGGTGCGGCAGGCAAGCGTATTTCACTCGAACAAGTAAAAGGCTTATTTGCCAATAATCAGGGCAAAATGCCCGATATCCAGATTGAAATCTATGACGAACAGGTCTTGATGCAAAAGCCCGATGCGATTGTGCTGACCTATACGGAAAAGCATACTAAAGCTTCTGGTGTTCTGATTCGACGCTCATGCGCACTCATTGAAGAGATTGATGGCAAAATGCTGTGGAGTTATCTGCAAGAAACCTTCTTGCCATAAAACCACGCCCTGCTTGTCGCAGCTGACTCAGTATGGCATCCAAACGCGGTACTGAGTCTTCAGCTCGATTATTGATTTAATTTTTGCATTAGCCATGCAATAAAATCATTCATTTTTTGATGGTGAATATTTTCTTTATTCGGGATGTAATAGCAGAGATCAGATTGAATTGACTGGGTCTGACATTGCTGGATCTGTTGCTGTTTCAGTAATCGGTTCGTCAAGGTACTAGAAGCAAATACCCAGCCATTTCCTGCCAATGCCTCCTGAATGCCAAATAGCTCTTGATCAAAGCTTTTCACCACAATCTTCGATAAGGCGATACCATTTTGCCTACACCATTGTTCTAAGGGCGGTGCGGCCAAAGCTTTATTTTTCCAAGCCGTGGTAAAAACAACAAGTGGCGCATCATTCGCGTTTAACAGATCGATCTGCTGTCTGCCGTATAGATTAAATGTTTCGTAGCGAATAATTTCAGATGCTGGAACAGCCTTGGTATTGCCCAAACGAATCGGTAAATGATAGAGCTGATTGTCTAATGCTTCCCCTGTGGAAACTTCAACCGAAAGCTCTGGACGATGTTCTGAAAATTCATGCAATGCCGGAATTAAAACCAGTGCTGCCAATGAAGAGGTGGTACTTATGCGAATCGCATGGCTGACCTGTCCCAGCTCATTTACAGCATCCTCAATTGTCCTGAATCCTGCAGAAATTTGCTTTGCTAATCTCTCTCCGACTTCTGTGAGTACAATTTTTCTGACTTCTCTGTGGAATAAATCCACATTGAACCGCGCTTCAAGATTCGCAATATGATGCGAAATTGCTGTCGGTGTCAGTGCAAGCTCTTCAGCCGCCAATTTAAAACTGCCTAAACGGGCAGTTGATTCAAATGCTTTTAATGCTGGTAATGAAACTTGCATTGTTCACTCCCCAAAACATATAGATGAAATAAAATCATCTATAACTGTAATTTACTCGTTTGTCGAGGGTGATTTTTAATTTCAAAATGAGTGCTTGTTTAACGCCTAAAGGTCATTTTAAATGAGCACAATATTACATATCGATGCCAGTATTCGTAACATAACCAATCCAAACCCAAGTCATAATTCTATTTCAAAGAATATTGCCCATCGCTTTATCCAGACTTGGGAAAAACATTCCCTTATAGATGAATATATCTATCGTGATATCGGTATTAATCCACCACCTTTTATTACTCAAGCCTGGATGGGAGCAGCATTTACACCAGAAGAAAAAAGAACCACTGAACAAAAGGAACTCTTAACACTTTCAGATCAACTGATTGCTGAAATTGTCGTGGCTAACCTGATTGTCATTTCCTCACCAATGTACAACTATGGCATGCCTGCTCAGTTAAAAGCATGGTTTGATCAAATCGCCCGAGTGAATAAGACCTTTGATTTTGATCTTTCGCGGGGTGATTTCCCATTACAGCCGCTTTTATCAGGCAAAACGCTGGTCATTATTAGCTCTAGTGGGGAATTCGGTTTTGAAAAAGGTGGGATTAGAGAACAAATGAGTCATCTGGTTCCACACCTATATACAGTCAGCAAATATTTAGGTGTAGAAAAAATCTATGAAATTGCAGCTGAATATCAGGAATTTGCCGATGATCGGCATCTAAAGTCCGTAGCAAATGCTTATCTACAGGCTGAAGAGCTGGCTTTGCAACTCAGCCATTTTTCACATAAAACAGTCGAATTGAAGAAAGCCATTCATACTTAATCTGCTTAGTGCTCCCTCATAAGGATTTGATTTTGAAGAATAAGAAATCCCATTCCACCTTATTCTTCTTAACTCAATTAAGCTCAACTACAGCAGACGCTAATGATAGAAAAATTCATCATCTGGATGGCACAGCAAAGCCAAAAGCATTTACATGAACTATAAATACTTATGTCATTGTTCCGCTAGAATCAAAACTGTAAAGTGATGTTGTCAATTGCCTTCAGCACAAACATATTTTCTCCTAAAGTATAATGTAGACTCACTGCTCTGACTAAGCAAAATCAACTTAGTCACCCAATCAAGAAAGACAGGATAGATCGTTTTATGGAAAAACCAATCGTATGCCCTAAATGTGGTTCGACTGAAATTGAAACACGCAATCATGACAAATTACTGAGAACAACAGGTGGCGTGTTACTGATGGCCGCAGGAACAACGGCTGGGACTGTTGGTGGTGCAGCAAGTGGTGCTTCTGTTGGCGCAGCGATTGGCACCGTTGCTGGTCCTTTAGGTGTAATTGTTGGTGGAACGGTTGGAACCTTTGTCGGTGCGATCAGCGCAGGCATTACTGGTGGTGTGGTGGGTAATATTTTTGGGAAAAAGGCAGGCGTCATGGTCGACAAGAATATTTTTCAGGATTATCGCTGCCTGAAATGTAACTATCGTTTTAAACAAAAGAAATAATCTGCCCACTTCAATTCAGGTCTGGAAAATACGTTTTTCAGACCTTTTCCAAAACCTAAGCAAACCCTATTCCCTGTATCGACACTACTCAGATCAGCTAAAATGGATCGTTCAAGCATTTCTACGATAAAAAAAATCCCAAACTCTTGGGGAAGAGTATGGGACTACGATATTAACTATCGCGAATAGTGTTATTTATATCACACATTTAATTGAAAAATACAGAATAAGTCACAAAAACAACACATAACTGTCTACCCAACAGTTGAAGATGAGTGAGCCAGACTACATCTAATGCGAGAATTTGCATCTTTAATGTTATTTTAAAGCATTGGTTTTGTGTTCCTGCATCGGGCTTTCATAAGTCGTTTGAGCAATCGGTGATACACGCCAAACCGTATTCCCAACATCATCAGCCACTAAAAGCGCACCCGAAAAATCGATTGCGACACCAACGGGTCGTCCATAGGCTTGTCCTTTGTCACTTAAAAAACCTGTCAACACATCTTGCGGATCGCCAGCAGGTTGACCACTTCTAAACGGCACAAAAATCACCTTATAGCCACTATGCGGTTTACGGTTCCATGAACCATGTTGACCAATGAATGCCCCACCTCGATACTGTGGCATCAATTCAGTCGCATAAAATGCTAAACCTAAAGATGCGGTATGATTTCCCAAGGCATAATCTGGTTTAAGTGCATGGGCTACCCTCTCAGGATTTTGTGGTTTTACCCGTGTATCGATATGCTGCCCATAATAACTATAGGGCCAACCATAGAATCCACCATCTTTGACTGAGGTCATATAGTCTGGTACTAAATCATTGCCCAATTCATCACGCTCATTCACAACCGTCCAAAGCTGGCCGCCTTGAGGTTGCCAGCCCATACCATTCGGGTTACGCAAGCCTGTGGCAAAAGGTCGTGCTTTAGCCGTTGCAATATCAAACTCCAGAATCTGTGCTCTGCCAACCTCTTTGTCTAATCCGTTCTCGGCCACATTGCTATTTGAACCCACCGAAATATATAGCTTTGTCCCTGCTGGATTTGCAATTACATTTTTGGTCCAATGATGATTGAGTTTGCCCGCAGGAAGATCCAAGACTTTTGTGCCCTGCGCCGTAATCTTAGTTACACCATCCTGATAAGGAAAACGCAGGAGTGCATCAGTATTCGCCACGTAAAGTGCATTGCCAACCAAAGCCATCCCAAAAGGAGAATTCAAATTCTCCAGAAAGATGCTATTGGTATCTGCAATCCCATCACCATTGGTATCACGCAGTAAACGAATACGATTGGCGCTTGGAAAGGATGCTCCTGCGCGTTGCATCACCTTTTTCGCAATTTTGCCACGAATCCCTTTGCTATCATCCGGCTTAGGCGGTGCGTCAGTTTCAGCCACCAACACATCACCATTCGGTAATACATAGAGCCAACGTGGATGATCAAGTCCTTGAGCAAAAGGCTGAACTTTTAAACCTTCTGCTGGCGTCGGCATCACACCCTTCGGCCAACCTTTAGCTGGGGCAATATTGACGGTCGGCACTAAACTCGATTGAGGTTCTGGTAATACCGGTTGAGGGCCATAACTGGCGGTAATGGGAGACTGAGATGATGGGGTACACCCTGAAAAAGTCAGCACAAGACTTGAAGCTAAAATAGAATAGATACATCGAATCAACATTATCAATTGTCCTTTTTTTTTATCACATACACCAGATTAATTCGATGTAAGATAGAGAAACAGTAGATTTGCTTAACAGATTGTTTCTTAGGTAAATCAACGATATTCTTTACCTTCATACATGTATTCCTTCCAATTTACCATCATCCAACGTTAGAGGAAAAAATATCAATATTATTTTAAGACCACTGCAATATTCAGAAATTGACCTGATCTGGCAACAGATTAGTCGACGCGAATTGATTACCCAAAACTACGTAAAACAGTCTCTGCAATTAGAAGACTGCTTTTATGACGTACAACAATGGGATGATTACCATCTCCAATACGATCCGCCTAAATTAAAACAGCTCTATCAGCAAAAAGCCGAATTGATGGGCGCTTTTGATCTAAATGGACAAATGCTGGGGATCTCTGCGGTCTCGAATCAAATCATTCATGACTATCCAGATGCCAAACTATTGTATTACTTTTATGTCGATGCCGATCATCAAGGTCAAGGGATCGGTACACAGCTAATGCAAGCTGCAAAAACATCTGCAAATTGCCTCGGGGCGAAGCAGCTATATATTTCAGCAACACCCAGCAAGAGAACCGTTGATTTTTATATGAAATACGGCGCTAAACTGTTAGACCATCCAGATCAGCAGTTATGGCAATTGGAGCCCGAAGATATTCATTTGCTTTGTGAAATCTAGGTCAAATAAAACTCAATGAATAGCCCTTACTCATTGAGTTTTCATATTTTATTAAGTCTTTAAGGCACGTGCTTCTGCAATATTATGCTGCTCTACCAACGTCCGAATGGTATATTCATGATTGGTTTTCTGGTCACAGGCAAACTCACATTTTTGATCCAACGGCAAAGCGCTGCCACCAAGTAGTGGACAGCCTGCAAACAACTCCGCGACCCAATCAACAAAGACTCTGACTTTTTGAGATAAATGACGACTCTGTAAATACACCACAGAAATCGGCATTGGCGCAGGCGTCCATTTTGGTAATACTTCCTTTAAAGTTCCCGCCTCAAAATGATTGGTCAGCATATAGCGTGGACCCTGAATTAAGCCAAAGCCTTGTAAGGCCAAGTCGATATAAGCATCGCCATCATTGACAGACACCTGTCCGTTAACACTGACACTCTGGATCAGGTCGTCGACCACAAAATCCCAATCAAAATTACGTCCTGTACGACTGGAGAAGAAATGAATGGCTTGGTGATTTTTTTGTAAATCTTCAAGGGTCTTCGGTTCACCATATTTTTCTAAATAACATGCCGATGCGGCTGTTGCACACTGAAACGTGCCAATACGGCGGGCAATCAAACTCGAGTCCTGTAACTCGCCCACCCGAATCGCGCAATCCACTGCCTCACCAACCAAGTCTACAGGCCGATCATTCATACCTATGACTAAATCAATATCAGGATAACGTTGATGAAACTCTCTTAACCTTGGAATTAAAATCAAACGACCAATCGAGACAGGCACATCAATCCTTAGACGCCCTCTTGGGCCTCGCTCCTCATCATGAAAGGACGCCTCAATATCTTCAACATCCGCCAGAATTCTCAGACTACGGTCATAATAGACCGCACCATCAGGGGTTAAACTGAGCTTACGCGTGGTTCGATTCAGTAAGCGAACTTGTAAATGTTTTTCTAAAGCCTGAATGGTGGTGGTCACCGAAGCACGTGGTAGCCCCAGACTGTCGGCAGCCAGACTAAAGCTGTTGGTTTCAACCACTTTATTGAAGACTCTCATTGCATGAAATAGATCCACACGCCCACTCCTCATTGCTGCATTTTTCAGTTTCACACAACAATTATTATAAAAATACGAATAGTGTTATCAAATTTAGTATATTTATTCGTAATTGACAAACTTTTATGCTCCTTTCATTCCATAAACCTGTTTCTCCCATACAGACCAAAACAAAAAGTCTGAAAACAGGGATTCAAATAACCAGGAGCATCCCATGTCACTTTCTCGCAAACAGCTGACGCTGTCTGCCGTCATTCTTGCTATTTTTGTAACGGGTGGCAGTTTTATTCTCTTCCAAGAAAATGCAGATGCGAAAGCTATTCCAACCGCCAGTGCACCACCTGCTGCAACCGTTGATGTCGCCAGTGTGATCAGTCAGACCATCACCGACTGGCAAGAATATTCAGGGCGGCTTGAAGCCATTGATCAAGTTGATGTTCGACCCCAAGTTTCCGGTAAACTGATTGCCGTTCACTTCAAAGATGGTAGCTTGGTCAACAAAGGAGATTTATTATTCACCATTGACCCACGTCCTTTTGAAGCCGAGCTGAATCGGGCTAAAGCGCAACTGGCTTCTGCGGAAGCACAAGTCACTTACTCTTCAGCAAATTTGGGCCGTAACCAGCGCTTAATTCAAAGTAACGCGATTGCCCATCAAGAGCTTGATCAAGCGGAAAATGAAGCACGTTCAGCCAATGCCAACTTGCAAGCCGCTAAAGCCGCTGTCGAAACTGCCCGTTTAAATCTGGAATATACTCGTATTACCGCCCCTGTCAGTGGACGTATTTCCCGTGCCGAAGTCACAGTGGGTAATGTGGTTTCCGCAGGCAATGGCGCCCAAGTCCTCACCAGTTTGGTTTCGGTGTCACGTCTGTATGCGTCTTTCGATGTTGATGAACAAACTTATCTAAAATACATCAGCAATCAACGCAATTCAGCGCAAGTTCCTGTCTATTTAGGTCTTGCCAATGAATCTGGTTTTAGCCGTGAAGGTTATATCAGTTCCATCGACAATAATTTAAATACCACCTCAGGCACCATTCGTGTTCGTGCCACCTTTGATAACCCCAAAGGTGTGATGCTCCCTGGACTGTATGCCCGTATTCGTCTTGGCGGTGGACAACCTCGCGCAGCAATTCTGATTAGTCCAACGGCAATTGGTGTCGATCAGGACAAGCGTTTTGTGGTGGTGGTCGATGCGAAAAACCAAACCGCATATCGTGAAGTAAAACTCGGCGCGCAACAAGACGGCCTACAAATCATCAATAGCGGTCTGCAAGTGGGTGATCGCATCGTAGTCAATGGGTTGCAACGTATCCGTCCGGGCGATGCTGTCAATCCACATCTCGTGCCTATGCCGAATCCTCAAATCGCTGCCGATAACACTGCACAACAACCTCAGCCTACAGATAAAACTCCAACTTCGGCAAAAGGTTAATTCACATGAATATTTCTAAATTTTTTATTGATCGCCCGATCTTTGCTGGGGTGCTGTCCGTCCTGATTCTACTGGCGGGCTTACTCTCTGTTTTCCAACTGCCGATTTCTGAATACCCCGAAGTGGTGCCCCCCTCTGTCGTGGTACGTGCCCAATATCCGGGTGCCAATCCCAAAGTGATTGCTGAAACGGTTGCTTCGCCTTTGGAGGAATCCATCAATGGTGTAGAGAACATGCTGTATATGCAGTCTCAGGCCAACAGCGATGGCAACCTGACCATTACTGTCAATTTCAAGCTTGGCATTGATCCCGACAAAGCCCAGCAACTGGTTCAGAATCGGGTTTCTCAAGCACTGCCGCGTTTGCCCGAAGATGTACAACGTCTCGGTGTGACCACGCTAAAAAGCTCACCAACCTTGACCATGGTGGTGCATCTGACCTCACCCGATAATCGTTATGACATGACTTACTTGCGTAACTATGCCGTACTCAATGTCAAAGACCGTCTGGCACGCCTGCAAGGTGTGGGTGAAGTCGGCCTGTTTGGTTCGGGTGACTATGCCATGCGCGTATGGTTAGATCCACAAAAGGTGGCACAACGCAATCTCACTGCCACTGAAATCGTCAATGCGATTCGTGAACAGAATATTCAGGTTGCCGCAGGAACCATTGGTGCAGCGCCGAACAATTCACCTTTACAGCTCTCGGTGAATGCGCAAGGTCGTTTAAGTACCGAACAGGAATTTGCCGATATTGTTTTAAAAACAGCTGCGGATGGTGCGGTAACACGATTGGGTGATGTCGCGCGTGTTGAACTGGCCGCTTCACAATATGGCTTGCGTTCATTACTGGACAATAAACAGGCCGTGGCGATTCCAATTTTCCAAGCTCCGGGTGCCAATGCCTTACAGGTCTCTGACCAAGTACGTAGCACCATGGCGGAACTGTCCAAAGATTTTCCAACCTCAATTAAATACGACATCGTTTACGACCCGACCCAATTCGTACGCTCAAGTATCAAAGCGGTGATTCATACCCTGCTTGAAGCGATTGCACTGGTGGTTGTGGTGGTGATCCTGTTCTTACAAACATGGCGTGCCTCAATCATTCCTTTACTGGCCGTGCCTGTTTCCATCATTGGTACTTTCGCCTTGATGCTGGCCTTTGGTTATTCCATCAATGCCCTGTCACTGTTCGGGATGGTACTCGCCATCGGGATTGTGGTCGATGACGCCATCGTGGTGGTGGAGAACGTCGAAAGGAATATTGAAGCAGGACTCAGTCCAAGAGATGCCACCTACCGTGCCATGCGTGAAGTCAGTGGACCAATTATTGCCATTGCTTTAACACTGGTTGCCGTGTTCGTCCCTCTCGCTTTTATGACAGGGTTAACTGGGCAATTCTATAAACAGTTCGCCATGACCATTGCCATCTCCACCGTGATTTCGGCCTTCAACTCACTCACCTTGTCTCCTGCTTTGGCCGCCATGTTGCTGAAAGGCCATGATGCCAAACCAGACTTCCTGACTCGCGTGATGAACCGTGTCTTCGGACGCTTCTTTGCCCTGTTTAACCGCGTATTCTCACGTGCATCGGATCAATATGGTCGTGGTGTCAGTCGGGTGATTTCCCATAAAGCCTCAGCGATGGGTGTTTATGCAGCTTTACTTGGGTTAACGATTGGTATTTCTTATATCGTTCCGGGTGGCTTTGTGCCTGCACAAGATAAGCAATACCTGATTAGCTTTGCCCAATTACCCAATGGTGCCTCACTAGATCGAACCGAAACCGTGATTCGTAAAATGAGTGATGCCGCACTGAAACAACCCGGTGTAGAAAGTGCGGTGGCCTTCCCTGGTTTATCGATTAATGGCTTTACTAACAGCTCCAGCGCAGGGATCGTCTTTGTCACTTTAAAACCATTTGCGCAACGTAAAGCAGCCGATCTATCTGCCAATGCCATTGCTGGTGCTTTGAATCAGAAATACGCCGCGATTCAAGATGCTTATATTGCAGTATTCCCGCCACCACCGGTGATGGGTCTCGGCACCATGGGCGGCTTTAAACTGCAGCTCGAAGATCGCGGTGCTTTAGGCTATGCCGAGTTAAATAACGCAGCCCAATCCTTTATGAAGGCAGCACAATCTGCACCTGAATTGGGACCGATGTTCTCCAGTTATCAAATCAATGTACCGCAACTGAATGTTGATCTGGATCGGGTCAAAGCCAAGCAGCAAGGCGTTGCGGTGACCGATGTATTTAGCACCATGCAGATTTACCTCGGTTCACAATATGTGAATGACTTTAACCGCTTTGGTCGTGTCTATCAGGTACGTGCCCAAGCCGATGCACCATTCCGTGCCAATCCTGAAGATATTTTACAGCTTAAAACCCGTAACAATGCAGGACAAATGGTACCGCTGTCTTCTCTGGTCAATGTCACTCAAACCTATGGTCCAGAAATGGTGGTGCGCTATAACGGCTATACCGCAGCGGATATTAATGGTGGCCCTGCACCGGGTTATTCATCCAGTCAAGCCGAAGCTGCAGTTGAGCGGATTGCCGCTGAAACCTTGCCACGTGGGGTGAAATTTGAATGGACTGACCTGACCTATCAAAAGATCTTGGCCGGTAATGCCGGATTGTGGGTGTTCCCGATCAGTGTATTGCTAGTGTTCTTGGTTTTGGCAGCGCAATATGAAAGCCTGACCTTACCATTGGCTGTGATTTTAATTGTACCAATGGGTATCTTGGCGGCACTGACCGGGGTTTGGCTCACAGGCGGTGATAACAACATCTTTACCCAGATTGGCTTGATGGTACTGGTCGGACTGGCCTGTAAGAATGCCATCTTGATCGTGGAATTTGCCCGAGAACTGGAAATGCAGGGCGCGACTGCATTCAATGCTGCAGTTGAAGCCAGCCGTTTACGTCTGCGTCCGATCTTGATGACTTCAATCGCCTTCATTATGGGTGTGGTTCCACTGGTCACATCAACAGGCGCAGGTGCTGAAATGCGCCATGCCATGGGCGTTGCGGTGTTCTTTGGCATGATTGGGGTGACCTTCTTTGGTTTATTCCTGACCCCTGCCTTCTATGTGTTGATTCGTACCCTGAACAGCAAACATAAACTGCATTCGGCAGCGGTGCATGAAGCACCACTGCACAGTTCACACGATCACTGAGGAGCAGGATATGACAGGATTCAAACCACACTGGATACTCTCCTCACTAATGGGAAGCCTGCTGCTTGCAGGCTGCTCATTGGCACCTGAATATCAGCCGGCCAAGGTGATTATTCCACTGCAATTTAAAGAAGCGGATGCCCAATTGAATGATTCCAACTGGAGCGTCGCACAACCTTCCGATGCGCAGTCTCGCGGTGAATGGTGGCGGATTTTTAATGATCCGCAATTGAATGATCTGGAACAACAGGCCATTGCCGGTAACCAGAATTTAAAGGTCGCAGTAGCCAATATTCAGGCATCACGCGCCCTGAGGTCTGCTGCACAAGCTGAACACCTACCCAGTATTGGCGCAGGTTTTGGCCCGACCCGTCAGAAGCCCTCACCTGCGTCTTTAGGACTTGATTCGGATGCATCCACATCTGCACGTACCTTATGGCGGGCACAAGCCAATGTCTCCTATGAACTGGATCTATTTGGACGGATTGCCAGTAGTGTCAATGCAGCAACGGCTGATGTACAGCAACAGGAAGCCTTGTATCATTCTGCACTGTTAGCATTGCAAGCCGATGTTGCTCAAGCTTATTTTCTGATTCGTCAATTCGATGCCGAACAAGCCATCTATACACAAAATATCAAGCTGCTCACGGAAACACGCAATTTGATTCAAGCACGCTATCGCAATGGCTTAGTTAGTGATCTAGACGTTTCACGTGCGCAAACGGAACTCTCGACCGCGCAAAGCAATGCACTCAGCATTGCACGAAGTCGAGCCAATACCGAACACGCATTGGCGGTATTACTTGGTAAACCCCCTGCTGATTTCAGCTTAGCGATTCAACCATTGTCTGCTACTGCGATTCGCCTGCCTGCGGGTTTACCGTCGACGCTGCTTGAACGTCGTCCTGACATTGCTGCCGCAGAACGCGCGATGGCAGCCAATAATGCACGCATCGGTATTGCCCGTGCTGCCTTTTTCCCCAAACTGGATCTCACTGGTGCGCTGGGTTATGAATCAGCAAGTTTAGGAGATTTGGGTAAATGGTCGAGTCGAACTTTTTTACTCGGCCCTGTTGCGGGCACAATTTTGTCTTTACCACTCTTTGACGGCGGACAACGTAAGGCAGGGGTTGCTCAGGCACGTGCAGGCTATGAACAAAGTGTCGCCAATTATCGACAGACCGTGCTGAATGCTTTCCGTGAGGTTGAAAATGGTTTGTCTGATCAGCGTATTCTGGATCAGCAAATACAGGCTCAGGGTCAAGCACTTGCCTCATCCCAACATGCCAATCAGCTCTCACATTTGCGTTATCGTGAAGGGAGTATCAGCTATCTGGATGTGATTGATTCTGATCGGAGTATCTTGCAGCAGGAGCAATTGGCTGCACAGCTTCATGGTAGTCGAATGATTGCCAGTGTGGATCTGATTCGTGCTTTAGGTGGTGGTTGGCATACAGGACAAGCGGAGTTGGCACGGCAATAATGTACATTTAAAATAGATTAGTGCAAAAAATTAAAGCCTCATCATGTATGGGGCTTTTTTTTTAAACTTAAAATTTAATCTTGTTCATTTATTATCTTTCATCATTATCTGGATGATTAATTCTATCCCATATTTTTCCATCAAATCGAATCAATTGCTTATAGCTCAGTACCCAAAGAACTCCATCTTTTTCCTCAACAGAGATGACTCCTTGTATATCACTTAACTCAGGAACAATGGAATACTCAGAATCTGCATATACATATAGTCCCTGCTCTGAAGCTATATATATAGCCTCTTGATAAAATGCTGCATTATAAAAAGTTGAATTTATACTTATATTTTTTAGATTTTTAAATCCATCGTCTATATTGCCTTTCAAAAGTGTGCCGTACTGTCCTGAAATTAAGATATTTTTTCCATCTGGGCATAACGTAATACAATACAAGGCTGATGGTGTGATTCGGTTGACTTCTAGCCAATTACTACCATTAAAGAAAGCAATAAATCCATCTTCTTTTTGTGTCCCACATACATATAAAGCATTGTTATTAAATCCATTTATATCATAAAAGCATCGATTAAAATCTAAATCACTTTCATATTCTAAAAAGGATAAATCCTGATTTTTCAATTCAATAGGGTCTTCTTCCAGTCCTACTCCAATAGATTTCCATTCATTCTGCTTATTCTTATAGACTTGACTTCCATCTCCACAAGCATAAAGATCACCATTAATTACACGGATATGATTAAATTTCCCATAAACTTTTTCTTCTAATTTATATCTAATTTCTTGATGCTCATTATTGCTTTGTTGAAATATTCCTACATCCCCCTCTTGATCAAGCGATATAATGGATGGTTCGCCCTCTCTACTTTGGTAAGCAACTGAAATAACTTTCCATCCTTCCAAATCCAAACATGACCAGTTTTGCTGTTCAAAATGTTTATAAATTATTGTTTTACTAAAGCAATCCCATGTATCCAATTCATCAATATTTGCTGATAAACAGAATCTATGGGCACTAATAGCGCATCCTGAAGTAAATGTAATAGGATTTTTCATATATTTGATCTAATAAATATAACCATTACTCACCATCGAATTGCCAATATACTTCGCCCCAATCAGTGACTAATTGAGGGAAAAAATCACCTTGTCTAAAATAATCTCTTGAATTAGGTTTCGCAACCGTATACCAGTATCCTGACTTAGGACATTTTTCATTAGCACTAACAGTTAAAGATATTTTCTGGTATTCTTTATTATCAGGATGATCAAAAATCTTCCAAGAAACCCCATCATATCTGCCCACAAGCTTATTCGTAAAAATCCATAAAATATTTTCAGTACAATCCACTTTAAATACAAGATTACTATCAATCTCCTCATGAACATTAACTTTGGTAATTTCATTTTCATGAAATTTATATAGACCACATGCTGAACCGATATAAACTACGCCATTAAATTCAGTTAAAGAATAGAAATCATCTTTTATACTTAAGTTTGTTTTACGGCTAAAATCAGTATTATCATTAATTTCTATTAAATTCCCATATGTTCCACATACAATTAATTTACCATCTTCTTTCAAAAGAATTGAATATAGTGTAGCAGGTGTAACTTTTTTCAATATATTCCATTGATTACCATCATAATTAGCAATTAGCCCATTATCTCCAATACGACCTACACAGAAATAATTACCATCCACCTCACATATATCAATAACAGAAATATCATCTTCATGATCAAGCGAATCAAAATCTAACGCCTGATTATCATTAATATTTAAACCACTTGAGATGTCAGACCACTTAAAATCATTAACATAAACCTGACCATCATATCCACAAGCAAATAACTTGCCATTTTGAAATTTTATTTTAGAGAGATAACCACGATCGTTACTCCACTCTTGATTTAAACCAGCTCCATCTATATGTTTAAATTTACTATTTTCACCATCAAACTCCTCAATCTCACCTTCATCACTTAATGCAACTAACTTTTTATTATTTTCAACATTATAGAAACATACATCCACTACAATAAAATTAACATCATGATAATACCATCCTTGCCCATTATCTTCAGTATAATCATACATAAACAATCGACTAAATTGCTGATTATCATCAAATTTATCCAATGAGCTCGATACATATACCATATCATCTGAGATAGCACATGCTGCGTTGAAAGTTACAGATGATATCTGCGTCATAGTTTTTTCCCACCTTGTTTTGTATTGGAAGCTGGTTTAAAAATATTTGAGTCTATTGACATTTTTCCAGTTGGATCAGCTGTAACTTTAAAATCACGCTCTATATCATTTTTTAGAAAATATAAAATGACATAAAAAAAGCCCTTTCGGGTTTTAATCATCTTTTCCTAGACCTTGCTCATCTACAAACTTGCCAATATCTAACATCATCCTTGGTGTATCTAAAGATGCTAAGAATTGTAGATGTGAAATGATTGGCAGCTTGCGCACATTCTCTAGTTTAGCTTCCCCACCTAGAATCAAAGCGGGTTCAAAACCAAACATTTCATTCGGTTTCAGTACACCGTACTTTTTAACAGCCCGATCGAATAAAGGCTTGTTTTTGTAATCATCTATATCCAATGAGTCTTTATCTTTTGATGAAAGAAATATCTTGATAAGTAAGTCTTCCTCACCTTGTTCCATTTTTTCCATTTTTGGAAAAATTTGTGAAGTCGTCGCCGAAATAGTAAAGCATCGACCATGAATTGTTCCCCATACACTTAAATCCCCAAAAGCTGTACGAGCAATCACAAAATATTCTTCATGAGGCGGTAAATCAATATTTTCTAACCATGCATCCAAAACATCTTGGTAGTCTTCTGGGTTAACCAACCAGAATAATCCATTCCCCCAACCTGAAAAACCAAAAGCTCTCCAATACTCAAGCAATTGATTTGGTAGTTTACCTTGATACTTTTTCAGAGTTTCTTCTGATACAGGCTCTACACAAACTGGCGGTCCAAAACCTTCGTCATGATAAAAAATTTCAAAATTTTCATCCATTATAAACTCACTCATTTCTTACACCTTTCCAATTTTGCATTCATCCAATATAGATAAAGGAAAGCCCTTCTGGGCTTTCCTTTATCTTTTCTTATTTCTCGACTCATCAAAATGGATTAGGTAGTACCACAACACCACCATCATCTCGTGATATTAATTTCCAAACTGCTGGTTTGCTATCTAACTCTCCATTGTCCCAATCATACTCAGCTTCTTCAGGAAATTCTTGGCCTTGGGTTAGATGCTGCTCTATCCCGTCAAAATCAAATGGAGTCCATATTCCACTGTAAGGAACGATCCGATCTTCATTGCTATATTCCCCTAAAATCGGCAATAAATCTTCTTTGATTCCATCAAAGTCAAAGACACCTTTAGAGAAATTTGTGTTATCCCATCTTCGAATCCAATAATAGACCTGTGACAATGAATAACGTGGCCCACGATATGCCGTGTGCATAGCATCTGTCGGCATATCTGTACGTACTGCTTTACACAATTGATTAACGACAACATAGCTTAATGGCAATGGTTTACTTTTATTGCCTAAACGAGGTAACTCTCCAGCTTTAATAACCATACAGCCATTTATTTCTGTTAGCTCTAGATCCGGAACATTTTTTAAAGTAGTTTCATAGAAGGGTTGATTAATAAGTTTATCTTTTAAGTTTTTTCCAATAAAAGTATACCAATTAATACTACGAGTACCTGTTTCCCAATCTAAAGTGAAAAAACTAGGGCCGTCAGGCGTAATTCCCCAATATTGCCGTGTTACTCCATACTCATAAAATTGATAAGGATGGCGATCATGAGGTAATTGAATACTTAAACCCGCATAGCCATGTAAGACTTCCAGGTTTTGAATTAAGTAACTGATCCATGAATAGAACTCTGCTCTTCCATTTTCTTCATATACAAGAGAAATGGGAAAATTAAATTCCATATATGAGCAACCATAATTATCTCTAGCCGTGCCTATACTAAGTACATAGCTCCCAGATACTTGACCAGATTCTGCAGTCGTAAGATGCCATTCTAAAACATTTGTATCTAGTGCTTTTTTATAAGCTGATTGATAGCTTTTATCTGTAAATTCAACAAAACCATTACTTTTAAATGCAGCAAAATGTGATTTCAGCGGATACGCATTTTTAAATTTATCAATGATATTTAGTGCTTTTTTCTTTCCTTCCTCATTACCACCATTTAAGTAGTAAAGTTGTATAGTTAAGGACAATTGAGCTAAAGCCTGATCACCCTTATCTAACATTAACAATTCACGTTCAGCTTCTTTTATTTGTTGAATAAGCTCTTTCTCAGAAGGATATTGTTTTTCAACTAAATGCATAATCTTTCCTAATATCCCTCAGATGATTCAGATATTTTTTTTAGGTCATATGCAAATAAAGAAAAGGAATCATTTTTTAACTCTCTGGATATTTTTATTTGATAATTATCAAAAGTGACTAAGAAAGTATCATTCGTAGGCAGGTTGGTGTCTTCATTAAATGTACTGTTTATATATTTAATCTTAATATCTTTTTTTAGAAACTCATCGAAACTGCCCTTTGTTTCAAAAAAAGCATAAAGTTTAGGGTAGTTATTATTGAATCTTTCAACTCCATCACTTATCACACTAGCAAGTTGGAAATCTCTTTCAAGAGGAATTGGATTAGGATTATATATTTGATAATCATTGATTTTTATATATCCTTTTTTAATCCATTGACTAGCATCAATTTTTCGCTGCCCAAAAGGGAAGTTTGGTTCACTTTCATCAAGTTGGGTAAACTTTATGATCATTTCATAATTCATTTTATAATTCCAATAAAAGCCAAGACCAATGGCACA
This sequence comes from Acinetobacter sp. NBRC 110496, assembly GCF_000876115.1. NCBI lineage: Bacteria > Pseudomonadati > Pseudomonadota > Gammaproteobacteria > Moraxellales > Moraxellaceae > Acinetobacter > Acinetobacter sp. NBRC 110496. Next base: position 1,460 of record NZ_BBTF01000036.1, on the reverse strand, counting down.
GAAAAAAAGCACAATAAAACAGATCAATTTTTTATTTTGCTTTAAAGCAATACGTTTGTAAGCCATGTTTCAATCCCGTTGGTGTTGCGCCTGAAGTTGGTAAATGCCATGCTCCTAAAGGCATGATAGGGCCATCATCCCCTTGTGCATTATGATCTCTAGTTACGATGGCATCAAACCTCTCTTTCAATAGATCATAATTTGGTGGCTATTCATAGCAGCCACAGATTCGTGCGAGTTTGAAAGTGCATAATCAATAGCTTGTTGTTTAAATTCTGGACTAAAGCGTTTAGCCATTTTTACATCTCCAAAGTTAACGTTACGTTATCTTTAGAGGGAATCATTGTCCATTATTTTGGCTAGGATCAAAATGTAAAAAACCATCCAAATAAGGATGGTTTTTTCTCAACTGATTAAATTATTTTTCACCATCCCAATACCAATATACCTCTCCCCAATCTAATTCAGTAAGGGTTGGAAAAATGTCATTTTGTTTGAAGTATTGTCGTGAATCTGGTTGAGCTGGTGTTTTCCAATAGCCAGTTTGTGGACATAGTTGTCCACCTTGCACACTAATTTTAAGCTGTTTTCTTTCCTGTTGATCAACCTGTTCAATAGCTTTATTAAATGATGCATTCTCTCCATATAACATCTTCCCTAAGCCCTCCAGATCTGTTTTATAGACTTGGGTAAACTCTTTGAGTATCGACATATGAACATGAATATCAAGTTTTTTTAGATTTTTTAATGAAGCACTACCACCAAGTATTAAGGCAGGTTCAAAGCCCAATACTTCATTACTAGCGAGAGGACCATATTTTTTTACAGCACGTTCAAATAGAGGTTTGAGATTGTCATCTTTTTTGTCAAATTCATCTACATCAGAAAAAGCAAAGAAGTTTCTAACAATTTCATTGCTTGTATGCTTTTTATCATTAAAGCCAACGCTATTCTGAAATACTTGACCATTTGAAATATTTAAATCATATTTTTGCCAATTTTTTTCCCCCCATAAATAAAGCTCTCCGAATGCTGATCTAGCAATCACATGCCAAACATCCTCATCCAAAATATCAGTACTTTCTAGCCAGTGATAAATGTCCTCTGCATAATCTTCTGGATTGGTAATCCAAAACAATCCTTCTTTAAAGCTACAAAAGCCAACTTCTTTCCAATATTCTAATAATTGGTCAGGAAGTTTCCCTTTATATTTCTTTAGAATATCTTCTGTTACTGCAATTACTTGCTGTGGTTGCCCAAATTTTTCTAAAAAATATTCAAAGTCTTCATCACTCATTTTCCCTCCGAATTAGCGCAATGTTTTAACTAAAAATCTATCAAATTTTTCCATACACGCTTATGGATCTTTGCTTTACCTAACTTTTAAAAATATGAGCAAAACAAAAATGCCCTTTTGGTCATTTAATTATTTCTCACCATCCCAATACCAATATACTTCT
>NZ_BBTF01000037.1:0-38611 GCF_000876115.1 Acinetobacter sp. NBRC 110496 | reverse complement strand
CGTTGGCGTTGGCGTTGGCGTTGGCGTTGGCGTTGGCGTTGGCGTTGGCGTTGGCGTTGGCGTTGGCGTTGGCGTTGGCGTTGATTCTGATTCAGAAGAACTTGAACCTCCGCTACTACCAGAATCAAGCCAACAGGCACTGAGTGCTACCGAAAGCAGCGCAACACTACTTCCTTTCACGATATTTTTCATTATTCTGAATCCCTCTGTTTTTCGGTGTTTAAAAAATCAATTTGATTTTTTGTTTTCGAATTTTGTTAAATTTTTTTAATCATAATGCAGCTTTAAAAGGGAAATAAACAAAAGGCCCCATTAGGTTGTTATATTGGTTTTTAATGTTTTTATTCAGTATTTTTATCTCTGAAATCTTGGATAATTTTAATTTTTTATTATTTTAAATTCAGTCTATGAACAGCTTCTTTATTTTGATCGGGATTCAATCGCAGTCTTTATACAGTGCTTTTTAATCTCTCATTTAAAATAATAAAAAAGGCGCATTTAGCGCCTTTTTATTCCGTTAACAATTAGTGTCTGTCATCAAATTCATTATGCTGTGGTGCATTGTATTTGAAGCCTTTGGTCTTGTAGGCAAGATAACCGACACCAATGACGGCCCAAGCCAAACCAATCTGTAAAGCTAATTTGTCAATTTCCAACCACATCATAAACACGCTGGCGAAACCCAGTGTTGGGATAATGATATAGCTGATAATGTCTTTTGGTGTCTTGTTCTTGCCATCTCTCAACGCATAGCGAGAAATCACCGAGAAGTTAACAAAGCTAAATGCAGTTAATGCACCAAAGCTAATCAAGTTCACGATATGCTCAAGATCAAGGAAGCCTGCAGATAAAGCCACAACACCAACGATCAGGATGTTGTAAGTTGGGGTGTGTAATCGTGGACTAATATGACCGAATAATTTTTTATTGATCACACCATCACGGCCCATCACATACATCAAGCGTGATACACCTGCGTGTGCCGAAATACCTGATGCCATCACTGCTACCACTGCAAAGTAGAGCACCATGGTCTTAAATGCCAGACTACCAATGGCTGCAACCATGACTGGTTGAGACTCATCCAGTGGGTTGAAATAGGTCGTCGGATTACTTGGGAAGTAAAGCTGAATAAAGTAGGTGCTGACAATGAAGATGATACCCGCAAGCAATGCTGTGGTGAAAATTGCACGTGGCAAGGTTTTTTCAGCATCTTTGGTTTCTTCTGCCAGTGAAGAAAGCGCATCAAACCCGGTAAACGAGAAGCAGAGTACGGTCGCACCTGCAATTAACGCCCCGACAGAGGTCACTTCATTCCAGAATGGCGCAAGCGACCATAACTCAGCTTTGTCTGGATTGAGTGTGCCATCGGCATACACACCTTGTGTAAGCAGGATATAGACCTGATACACAAAGTAGAAAATGACACCGAGCTGGATTACGACAATGGTACTGTTAAAACGCGCGACAAAACGTGCACCAAACAGGTTGATCACCGTCATCAGAACGGTTAAACCAATCACCCAAATCCAGTTATTTACTTCTGGGAAGAGTGCTCTCAAATAAATATCGGCAAGAATGATATTCACCAGAGGAGAGAGCAAATAATCTAACCATGAAGACCAACCCACCATAAAACCAACATTAGGGTGAATCGACTTTTGGGCGTAAGTATATGCAGAACCAGAAGACGGATAACGACGAATCATATGACCATAACTGATCGACGTTAAAAGAATTGCAACTAAGGCAAATATGTAGGAAGTCGGTACATGACCACCACTTCGTTCAGATACTAAACCAAATGTATCAAATAAAGTTAATGGTTGAATATAAGCTAAGCCAATAATGATGATGTGCCAAAGCACAAGATTCTTTTGAAGCTTCGCTGTTGGTTGAGTCCCAGATAAATTTGTCAACGGCGTTATCCTCATAATCGTTGATCAAAGATCAGCCATAGTGTTAAGGATCGTTTGAGACAAAAACGATCCCCCGTACAAAAAACGAAAGTGCGCCAATCTATCCTAAAACACTATAAATTGTCAGTACTTTTATGCTTTTTTTAGCAATTTTTTTGCCAATTGGGTAAATAAATAGATGAATAAAGATTCATTTAAAAATACAAAGCCCCGATATTCAATCAATATCGAGGCTTTTAAGTGCTAAATCTTGATTTAACTCAGTGTATTACCATGCTTTTTGTAAGATTGCACGAATGTCCTGCAAGTTTGCTTCTTTCGGATTGTAAATGATGGAACCATCATTCAGCGCCTTGTCAGCCACTTCATCCAGTTGTGCTTCAGTGACTTTACCTGTTTCACGTAAAGTGCGTGGCAATTTGGTCAGGCTGAATAAACGATCACGCATCGCTAAAATTGTGGCAATCGCTTTGTCTGCACGTAAATTGGCTGGCGTTTGAGCATAAATATCAGCACCCGCGAGTGGCAGCAGTAACTCACCAATCTTGTCGCCATTAATTTCTTTGTTGTAATCCAGCACGTAGGGCAGGAATAAGTTCATGCATAAACCGTGGGGTAAATGTGCAACTGCGCCCAATGCATGACCCAATGAATGAACTAAACCGACCATTGAATTCGAGAACGCAATCCCTGCCATGGTAGAAGCTTGAGCCAGTTCTAAACGACCTTGTACATCGCTTGGATTGTCTAGAACTTTGAACAGATTTTCGCTGATCTTTTTAATGCCTGCACTGGCATAGGCATCACTGAGCGGGTTAGCAGCTAAGCAGGTATAGGCTTCGACACAGTGCGTCAGTGCATCCATGCCAGTCATGGCAGTCAGATGTGGCGGTAAAGTTTGGGTCATGCGTGGATCAAGAATCGCGGCATGTGGCATCAAGTAATAAGAGGCAAAAGCCAGTTTGACATTACGTTGTGTATCCGAAACTACGGCAACCATAGTGGCTTCCGAGCCTGTACCAGACGTTGTTGGGATCACAAAGAAAGGTTTTAGTGGTTTTGGTAGGTTATGTGCCCCTGAATATTGCAATAAATCGTCACCACCTTCAGACACCAAGATATTGGTTGCTTTAGAGGTGTCGATGACAGAACCACCACCAATCGCAATGATCGCATCACATTTTTGCTTGCGATACAGTTCTGCGGCTAAGCGAACCACTTCCAAGCTTGAATCGGGTGGAACATCATCAAAGATCGCACCAATCACCGCATCGGTGGTACTGAATGCTGCTTCAATTGGACTGAGTAAACCATTGGCACGCACACCTTTATCAGTAATGACCATGGGGCGTTTTGCACCAAGCGTCGCAAGTTCAAATGGGATATGCTCTAAGGCAGCGTTACCAGCAATGACTTTTACAGGACAGAAAAACTCGTAATAAGGCTTAGCCATGTTATGCGCTCCGTTTCAGATATGATTTTGCGACTTTAAGATAGATATTTTTGGCACCCGTGAATTTTTCTTTTAATGTTAATTCAGCAGGGTAGCGTTTGACTGCAAGTGAAGCGATTAGCTTAGGTAAGATCAGGGCTTCCATTTTATTCAAGCAACGCACTAGACGAATCGCACTTGAAACATCACCATCGGCAATCATACGGTCATTGGCAAAGGCTTGTGCAGTACTTTCCTGAAAAGAAAATACCAAAAAGGCATGAGTTAGATGCTTGAAGGTAATGGTTAAATCAGGCTTGCCTTTGTAATTGGACAATAGTTCTAATTGTTTTTCTTCGGTTACTCGAGCAACAAATGCAGGTCCATTGGGGAAAACATTCATTGAAAGGATAAAACCAATAGGAAACTTGGACACTTCCTGTTGTACTTCATCATCCACTTGGCTTGCCATTACGAGGCCACGACCCACAACATCCATCATGAGTTTGACGTAGGCAAATTGCAAGGTGGGCTTCACGGCTTTGGTTGAAATCACTTGCTTATCCCTTGTTAAAATTATGCTAAAGCTAATTTAGAGTATTTACTCTAATTTATTTTTGTGGAATTGAAAAGTAAATTATTCAGATTTGACTATAGGGTCATTAAAGAGCTGTGTATCTTTTAAATAGCCAATAAAATCCGTACACAGTTGTTCGAAGCTTGGGTAATCTTGCAGCAAGTCTTGTAAACGCACCATTTCCAAGCCTGCGTAACCGCATGGATTGATGGTTTGAAAGCCAGTGAGGTCACAGTCAATATTCAGGGCAAGGCCATGATAACTACGACCACGACGGATTTTAAAACCTAAGGAACCGATTTTGCGTTCATCCACATACACGCCCGGTGCATCAGGTTTGGCATAGGCATCGATATTGTATTGTTTGAGCAGATCAATCATGGCTTGTTCTGCAAAACTAACCAAGGTGCGGACATGCCATTTCAAGCGATTCAGGTCGAACAGGAAATAGGCAACCAATTGACCTTTGCCATGCCATGTGACCTGCCCACCACGATCGGTGTGTACAACCGGTAAATGATTGTGCATCAGAATATGCTCTGCTTTACCTGCTTGTCCTTGGGTCAAGACATCTTGATGTTGTAGCAGCCAAACTTCATCAGGGGTGTTTTCATCACGATAGGTTGTGAAGTCTTTCATGGCTTCAAAACGAGTCGTGTAATCTTGTAGATCTTTAAAACAGCGAATGATTAAAGTCGGTTTTGCAACGCTCATTACAGCAGAATTTCCTTGGCAGCTTTGAATGGATCGGTCGTTGAATTATGGAGTGATTTGAGTCAGATAAATAGGGATGGATTGAAAAGTTGTGCTTTATTTTTTATTGCAAAAAAAATCCAAAACACTTTCGCATTTTGGATTTTTTGATTAAAGCGCTGTCTTAATTAAAGGACAGGCTGCAAGATCAGCATATAAGGCATGAACTTGTTCTAACTCTTCAAAGCGTAATTGCGCAGTTAAAGAGTGATATTTACCTGTACGTGAAGGCTGAACTTTTACAGTGTCGCCATCAAATTCTGGGAAGTGCTTCTGCAAAATATCAACAACAGCCACTCGAAGTTCATCCCCTGCATTACCAATCAATTTGATTGGATAGTCCATTGGGAAAACCCAAAGATGTTCTTGTAATTCACGAGAAGGAGTGCGGTCTAACATGAGCAACCTCTTAATTTGAAACGCCTGCATCAGTGCAGGCGCTTTTGATCTAATACATAAATGGGGATGAAGTGTTGAACTTCAAGTCCTGCGCTAAACCAATACCATGCATTGCTCTAGCACAAGATTTCCCAAATATTAGTCGTTTTCCAGGAATGAACGTAAGTGTTCTGAACGAGAAGGGTGACGAAGCTTACGTAATGCTTTCGCTTCAATCTGACGAATACGTTCACGTGTTACGTCAAACTGTTTACCTACTTCCTCTAAAGTATGGTCGGTTGGCATATCAATACCAAAACGCATTTTCAATACTTTCGCTTCACGTTCAGTTAAGTTTTCAAGTACTTCACGAGTCGCTTCTTTTAAGCCTTCTGAGGTCGCAGCATCCACTGGTGAAGTGATGTTTGAGTCCTCAATAAAGTCACCAAGATGCGAATCTTCATCATCACCGATCGGTGTTTCCATCGAAATCGGTTCTTTTGCGATTTTAAGTACTTTACGAACTTTAACTTCGTCCATTTCCAGACGCTCACCTAATTCTTCAGGAGTCGGTTCACGGCCCATTTCTTGAAGAAGTTGACGAGAGACACGATTGATCTTGTTGATGGTCTCAATCATGTGTACTGGAATACGAATAGTACGTGCCTGATCCGCAATCGAACGTGTGATCGCCTGACGAATCCACCAAGTTGCATAGGTCGAGAATTTATAACCACGACGGTATTCAAACTTGTCTACGGCTTTCATCAAACCGATGTTACCTTCTTGAATCAAGTCAAGGAACTGTAAGCCACGGTTGGTATATTTTTTCGCAATCGAAATTACCAAACGTAAGTTCGCTTCAACCATTTCTTTCTTGGCACGGCGAGCTTTTGCTTCACCAACCGCCATACGTTTAGAGATATCTTTGATATCTTTCACGTTCAAACCAAGGTCTTTTTCGATATCGGCAATCTTTTGCTGGAATGCCAACACGTCTGGACGAACTTTTTCCAAATGTGCTTTGGTTTCAGCAGGTGCTTTCGCGATTTGCTCATCTAACCAAGCTGGATTTGATTCTTGCTCAGGGAAGGTGGTACGGAACTGGTTACGGTCCATACGGCCACGACGCACTGCATAACGCATGATTTCACGTTCATTTGAACGGATTTGCTCATGTGTACCACGAATCATTTCTGAAATGATGTCAAATAAACGTGGCGTGAATTTGAACATCATAAATACGGCAGCAAGTGCTTCAAGGGCAGCTTTTGCTTCTTCGCTATTGCGACCATGTTTTGCTACAACAGATTTGGTTTCATTCCAAGCTGCTTCCAATTCAGAGAAGCGAACTTTGGCAACTTCTGGGTCTGGACCTGAATCACCTTCAGAATCATCATCACCTTCAGACTCTTCTTCTTCATCGTCATCATCAAGCTTGACATCTTTGCCTTTAGAAGAAGAACTATCTTCTTCTTCAATTTCAGCTTCTTCTTCAAGAACTTCAGGAATATCTTCGTCAGTTTCTGGGTCTAAATAACCAGAGAGAATATCGGCAAGACGACGCTCGCCAGTTAAAAAGTCATTATATTCTTGTAAAACAACTTCAACAGCATTTGGCCAGTAAGCAATCGAGTGTAAAACGTCACGAATACCTTCTTCGATACGTTTTGCAATGCTAATCTCGCCTTCACGTGTAAGAAGTTCAACCGTACCCATTTCACGCATATACATACGTACAGGGTCTGTGGTACGACCAGGCTCACTTTCAACCGATGCTAATACGGCAGCAGCTTCTTCTTCGGCAACTTCATCCGCTGCTTCAGTTGATTCACCAAACATGGTGTCGTCAGTTTCAGGCGCACGTTCATGCACTGGAATACCAACGTCTTGAAGCATCTGGATGATGTCTTCAATCTGCTCACTTTCCGTAATTGAGTCTGGTAGATGATCGTTAACCTCAGCGTAAGTTAAATAACCTTGTTCTTTGCCTCGGCTAATCAGAGCCGCTACTTGCGAAGTAGGGGAATTCATATCGCTCATCTTTGCTTACTCTTTTGTTGAATCTGTGGCGTTGAAAAACCGTGCATGATAGCACAATTCACGATGAATGTTTTGGATTTGATCCGTTTGCCTTAAATAAAAAATTGATTTGCTTTCACGCTTGTTACTTGAATATGGGGTTAAGTCATATTTTTTCAAGAGCAATTCCTACTTAAAGATTTTTTTTGATTGTTGCCGTTGTTGGATTATAAATACACAAAAAAACTGATGAAAAAAAGTACAAAACACGATTTTATAGCAAAAAAATCAAATAAAACTTGACAAGGGTGCGGAAGACCGATAAATAGCGGCTAGACCCATTTATATTTTTCATTAGAGGTACTTAGTGTCTTCTACAGATTTTGAATTAGATGATGATAACTACGGTGAAGATGATGTTAGTTTTGATGAGTCATCGGGTAAAATCAGCGCCAAAGAATCATTAGAAAAACGTCGTTTGATTGATGAGTTGTTAGCGCAACGTCGCTTAGAACGAGAATTAAAAGATTTTGATTATGATTTCGACGATGATGATCTTGATGACGAAGACTAAGCAAAATTGCTGAGACTTCATGTCTGAAAATGTTATGCTGTTGCCGATGTATTTTTAAAATTGGATGAAAGAATGAGCACGTTAGATTTAGACTTATTAAGTAATTATCTTGACGGTGATCAAAACGAATACGGTCTAGATTTCGCAGCGACTCATGGCTTTTTGTGTGCAATTGCCGTTGGTCCAAAATTTGATCGTTGGTTAGATGAGCTTTTTGAGAGTAATCAAAACAAGCTTCCTGCCGAAGTGCTTGAACAGGTCAAGCTTTGGCTGGAGTCAATTCGTCAGGATTTAGCCAATGAAAATGGAATCGAGTTTCCATTTGAAATCGAAGAAGCAGATGTTGAATCAAGCTTAGGCGATTGGAGTGTTGGTTTTGTTGATGCCATGTTCCTTAATGAGGAAGCGTGGTTTGCGCCTGAATTTGAAGAGCAACTGATCGATTTAACTTTACCGATCATGGTTTTTAGCGGAATTGATGAAGAAGATCCACAAATGGAATCTTTCCGCCGTAATGGCCAGTTGATGGACGAATTGGCAGAAGAAATTCCTGAAAATTTAAATGAACTCTATCTCATGTACCACACGCCAGCGTGATGTGACATGTTGCACTGCGATGAGCACAGTGCATGTATGACCGAACAAGTTAAAGATGAAAACGCCCGAGCAGGGCGTTTTTTTATGCCAATCGTTTGCTGTGATTGTTGCGCTTGAAAGGGAGATTTAAAAATGAGTGAAAAAAAGACCTATGCCTAAAGCACTGAGGATGCAACCAATGACTCGATTAATACTGACTTGTTGGGCGAGAATTCTGTTGCGAATAAGCGGTGTGGAACAAAACAATGCAACCAAGCAAAACCAAACCAAATGACTGCCAGAGATAAAAACACCATATCCGATTAATGTGTGCAGGTTGTTGCCACTGGTCATCACCTGTGAATAAATGCTCATGACAAACAGTGTGGTTTTGGGGTTGAGACTGTTGGTGAGGAAACCATGTCTGATGGCCTGCCAGCGCGTGATATCACAGTTATTTTCGTCAAACAGAATGGGGGGGAGTGTAAAGGTTTTATAACCAATATAGATCAAATAGCCTGCACCGATATATTGAATCAGTTGAATTAAACTGGGGATGTATTGTTGTAAAAAGCTCAGTCCAATCAAGCTATAACTGATATGTACCCAGACACCCATTGCAATACCGTAGGCGGTACACATGCCTAAATAGCGGCCATAGAGATAACTGTTTCGGGTGACAAGGGCAAAGTCTGCACCTGGACTAATAACTGCAAGCAGGGTAACCAAACCCACAGCAATGATTTCATTCACTCATTTATTCCTAAATTGCTTCATTAAAGATTTTTTATATTTTTCATATTCTTGCTATATTTAAAATTGAAGTTAATTCCTGTTATGTATGAGTTTTTGGAATGATTGAGCGATTGTCTTTGAATTCACTTAAGTTTTTTTATTATGTGGCGCGTTATGAAAGTGTCACCATTGCTGCAGAAAAGCTATTTGTGACTCAAAGTGCAGTGAGCAAACAACTTAAAAGCTTAGAACAAGTTTTGGGTCTGGTGTTATTTGTGCGCGAAGCCCGAAAATTAAGTTTAACATCGGAGGGTGAAGTCCTGTTTGAATGCTGCCAGCAGGTGTTTCAACAGATTGATCAATGCTTATTGCAATTACAGCAGCACAGCAAAGTACAAAACAACCTGATTCTGTCCTGTGAACCTACACTGGCAATGAAATGGTTGATTCCTCGCTTAGCTCAATTTAAGCGGCTTTATCCAGAGTTCGAAGTCAGCCTGTTAACCGCAGGTGGAGCGGTTGATTTTAAACAACAAGGTATTGACTTGGCTTTAAGACGAGATGATTTTGTTTGGGGGGAGGCTGTTTATAGTGAGAAAATTGCAGATGAACATATGCTCTGTGTCAATTTGAAAAAGAATAAAGAGTCACCTGCGAATATCTTTATTTCAGCATCACGTCCCAAATTGTGGCAGCAGTTTAAAACACGTGACCCAGCGCAATGCAGAGGGATTAAACAAACGTCATTGGAGCATTTTTATTTATGTATTGAGGCCTGTTTGGCTGGGTTAGGGGCGACTGTTGTATCTGCATATCATGTTGAAAGGGAAATAGAATATCAAATATTGGATTGCGTGAGTCCGATTTATCGAGATGGATCATCATATTTTTTATTATCAGCTGGGGCATTTGAGGAGGATGTGCGTAAATTATTATTTAGAGATTGGCTGAGAGACGAGATGAATAAGAGTCAACAATGGTTTGATCGTGTGAATGATAATAAAACTGAATAATTAAAATATTGCTGCAAGCGTTTTCCTTCTGTTTTTTCCTCCTCAGGGCAGATTAATGATGCCACAGCGGGTAATGCAGATGGAGAGGCTCTGGTTCATGCAACAACCAATCAAAATAAAGTAATTTAAAATCACACTTATTGGTTGAAATAAAAAAGCCATCTTTCGATGGCTTTTTTATTACTTACAGGCGTTTTCTTTTTGCTGCGGCAATTTGTGACTGACGCATGCGGAAGCCCGCTTTTTGCTTGTCTGAGGTTTTATCAATACAGTAAACACAAGACACGCCATGTTCATAGCTTGGTAATTCTGCTTCAACTTTGGTCAGTGGCCAACCACAAGCATGACACTTGATGTTCTCGCCTTCTTCAACCCCATGGGTCACCGCAGTACGGCCGTCAAACACGAAGCATTCACCTTCCCACATGCTTTCTTCAGCAGGGGTTTCTTCGAGGTATTTTAAAATACCGCCTTTCAGATGATACACCTCGTTAAAACCTTCTTGAAGAAGGAGGGAGGTTGATTTTTCGCAACGGATACCACCCGTACAGAACATCGCAATTTTTTTGTCTTTATGCTGTTCAAGATTCTGTTTTACGTATTCTGGGAATTCACGGAAGCTTTCAGTTTTCGGATCAACGGCACCTTTGAAGGTCCCTGCTTTATATTCATAGTCATTACGTGTGTCGATCAGAATCACGTCATCACGGCTAATCAGTTCATTCCATTCTTTCGGGTCAAGATAGTGGCCAACCAAATCACGTGGCTTCACTTCTACCCCTAACGTTACAATTTCTTTTTTGAGTTTGATTTTCATTTTACGGAATGGTTTTTCAGAACTCTGAGACTCTTTATATTCCATTGCGTTAAAACCTTCGTTCAGAAGGAATTGATGTACAGTATCAATGGCTGCACGGTCGCCTGCAACGGTACCGTTAATGCCTTCAGACGCTACAATCAGAGTTCCACATAAATTGATGTTGTTCACTAAGTCGATAAGACGTTGTTGCAGATCCGCTGCATCTGAAACTTCTTTAAATTGATATAGTGCCGCAACAACCCAATTATTGGTCGCTTGCTGTTCTACAGGTGCAAGCTGTTCTACAGTAGCGTTCATGGATAACTCCAAATGTATTAAGATAGAAAAATAAGGCGCACATTTTAGCGCGAAATCGGAAAATAAGCGAGAAAACCATAAAATAAATATGGTTTTAGAGGAGTTGGTTTTGAGTAATGATCGTCGAATCCCATCATTGACCCCATGTGCTGGGCGTTGTTCAACGGTGTTTGGTGATCTGGTCTGCCGTGGCTGTCGCCGCTTTAATCATGAAGTGATTCAGTGGAATACCTACACCCCAGAGCAGCGCCTAATGGTATGGAAACGCTTAGATGCACAACTGGATCAAATCCTTGTGCCTTTACTGCCATATGCAAATTTACAGCATGTTGAAAGTTTTATTCAAAATAAGCGTATCCGTGTATTAGATAATGCCAGTAATGGACGTAAGCTTTATCATGCCTTAAAAATTTGTGAAAAAAATAAACACTTGGCTCATGATAGTGGTCTGGGGATTGCTGATGCGCAGGTTAAGCCGATTTGGGATGAGTTTGAGCGCCGTGTGCTGGCTTTGGCAAAGGCAAGCTATGAATTGGCTTGGTTACGTGCCGATGGAATTAGTAATACACTACTGCGTGCACTGGAACTGGAAGAAGATGAGATTTAAACAATTTAGTGCTGAAAACAATTCATGGATAATTAAATAGCGAGATTATATCCGTTTGACTATCTTTATTGGGATGCGGCTATTTTAGCCCGATCAAATAGGCTTGAAAGTCGGAAAGCGCTTGGGTTTCTGGCGAAATACTGAGCGATGATCTGTTGGTCTTTTTCACGAATCAGGCTGATTTTAAAACCATGTGTGGTGCTGCCAGAAGAACGTCCTCTGCTGCGATAGAGTTTTTCAGTAATAAGGTAAGTATGTTGCCCATCACTCAAATGTCGATCAGCTAAAACTTTTAATTGTACAGGCTGCTGAAAACGGTACAGCACTTTCAGTTGCTGATAGAACTCGTCATAGACATAAACCTGTTGCTGATCTGCAAAAAGATAGCTGAAATTTCCGGGATAGGGTTCATTGCTTTGACTGCCCAGCAGTTGTAACTGAGCGGCGTCAACAGGTGTTGTTCCCCAGAATTGATGCTCAGCAAAATGGGGCAGTGGCTGTTCATTTAAATAATAAGCGTGGCCATCGGTTGCTAAATTCAGATTTTGACTAAAATGATTGCTGCCACTCATAATTTGAGTCTGTTTAGCATTAAGCCCCTGAAGCTTTTTATCTTGGTAGTATACAACGCTTTGATCATGAATATATTGGCTGCTATTGGAAAATGCTTGGCTCTGTTGTGGGTTTAAACCGCTTAAAGCATGTGTTTTGTAGTAGACCTGTTGATCATCTTTTGCGTAAAAATAGACCAATGCATTGAAAGTAGGATGCAAGACCGCAGTAAAGTTAGCCGCATTCGCGTTGGCTAAGTGTTTATCTCGAAAGTAGACCTGTTGATCGTCTTTGCTGAAATCATTGCCTAAATAGCTTGTTTGGGCAGAATTTAAGCCAGATAAGATGTGGTCTTGCCAGTAAACATACTGTAGTGTTTTACCGACATTGCTATACAGCTCAGGCGCACGATCAGGAATGTTGCTCAAGGCTAAACCAGTAAATTGATCGGCCTTGGCTTGAGGGAGTAAAAATGTCCCTTGACCCTGTTTAAGAATATAAACCCGATTTAGATAGGTTTCAAAATTTGTGCCAGAGATTGCCTGTGTTTGTTGATGGGGGATTTCGACGCTGCCATCGTTAAATTCATGCCAAAGTAGATAGCTCATAAAAAGGCTAAAGCTGACTAAAATACCAAGCGTTAATCCGATTGCAAACCGTCTCTGTTTTCGTTGAAAAGTGTCTAGCGCTTGCTGATCTGCAATGAGGCGAATGATGTCAATATGGGTTTTCTTGTGCAGGCTTGCGCTGCTGATCCGTTGCAACTGGTTTTGTTTCGCTAGAGATTCCAGCTTTTTCCAAAACTTGAAAAAATCACTGTGCTGTTGAGTTAAAGTAGCTGGCCACATCCATGAATTAAAATAAAAATACTGTCGATAGGGTGCGGTTTTGCTCAGAAGACTAAAGCTGTGAATTTGAGCTTGCTGCTGCCGAAGCTGTATTTGAATCAGATCCTGCCAATTGAAAAAAACAGATTGCTTTGCATCATCCAGCGCAATGCCTTGCTGGTATAACTTAAAGGTGATGGAGCGTCTAAAGTACTTCTGATAAAGCTGGTTATACAGGTAAACAATGGCAAGCAATAAGCCGAACATTAAGGCGATATTGAAAAGCTGGGCGAAAAAAGGAATAAACTGATAAAAGTAATACAGGCTTGAATCATAAATAAAGTAAATGAAAACCGCCCAAGTCAGTATGATCATCAATAAAAACAGCGTAAAGAACGCAATTTTCATTTCAAATATGAGTAGGGTGACCTGTATTAAAACAGAGGATTTTTTTATCATCAGCTCAGTGATTGGTTATGCCAAAAATGTTGTTTAAGTTTTATTTGAAGAGCATAACCGATAAAAAGAAAAAAGGATGCATCTGCATCCTTTTTTATCAACGCTAATCGAAATTAACGTTTGATGTCGCGCTGGGTCGAGCCTGTGTAAAGCTGACGTGGGCGACCGATCTTGTAAGGACCACTGTGCATTTCTAACCAGTGGCTGATCCAGCCAACGGTACGTGCAAGTGCGAAGATCACGGTAAACATACCCGTTGGGATACCAATCGCTTTTAAGATGATACCTGAGTAGAAGTCTACGTTCGGGTAAAGCTTACGTTCAACGAAGTACGGGTCGTTCAGTGCAATACGCTCAAGTTCCATTGCAAGTTGCAATTGCGGATCGTTGATGCCTAATGCAGCAAGAACTTCGTCACATGTTTCTTTCATGACTTTTGCACGTGGGTCGAAGTTTTTGTAAACACGGTGACCGAAGCCCATCAGTTTAACTTCTTTACGTTTTACTTTTTCCATGAATTCAGCAACGTTTTCTACGCTACCAATTTCATCTAACATTTTAAGTACGGCTTCGTTTGCACCGCCGTGAGCAGGTCCCCAAAGTGCAGAGATACCAGCAGAGATACATGCATACGGGTTCGCACCAGTAGAACCGGCAAGACGAACTGTAGACGTAGACGCATTTTGTTCGTGGTCAGCATGTAGCGTGAAGATACGATCCATTGCACGAGCAAGAACTGGATTTACTTTGTAATCACGGTCAGCAGGCGTAGCAAACATCATGTGTAAGAAGTTTTCTGCATAACCAAGGTCATTACGTGGGTAAATGAATGGTTGACCTACCGTGTACTTGTAGCTCCATGCTGCAAGTGTCGGGATTTTCGCGATTAAACGAATTGCAGTAATTTCGCGGTGATTAACATCTTCGATGTCTAAGCCGTTGTGATAGAACGCAGATAACGCACCAACAACACCAACCATTATAGCCATCGGGTGAGCATCACGACGGAAACCATTGAAGAAACGGCTAACTTGATCGTGAACCATGGTGTGGTTGCGTACTTTCGCATCAAATTCTGCTTTTTGTTCAGCATTTGGAAGCTCGCCATTTAAAAGTAAATAGCAAGTTTCTAAGTAGTCTGCTTGAGTCGCTAATTGATCAATTGGATAACCGCGGTGTAATAACACACCTTTGTCACCATCAATGAATGTGATCTTAGATTCGCAAGCCGCTGTCGCCATAAAACCAGGATCGAAAGTAAAGTGACCAGATGCCAATACATCTTTAACGTCAATTACATCTGGGCCCAATGTGCCGCTGTAAATTGGTAATTCAATTTCTTTGCCATCAAGCTGTAATACGGCTTTTTTGCCAGTTGCTGCAGACATTCAATAGATCTCCTGTCCTGGTGAATGATTATCTGACTCGAAATACTAATCTTGTCATGTGCGAATCAGACGGTGTCAAAATTTGCTATAAGATTAGTGGCTACTAAAATTTTGTCAATTATACTTAGGGATAAAAAATGACGTTGCTACAGTCAATTAGTCATTCAGTATCGAAGAAAAAACTGAGTAAAATCACAGCACCGGTCGAGTATAATATGTCAAATCAAGTTTTAGGTGCATAAAAAAAATGAAGCACCAGTCCAATTGTAAGTAAATTTTTATTTGGCTGGGATGTTGCTGCTTATAAAATAAATACTTATCACGCTTCGCAGCCCTATATGGCTTGTGTTTTGGAGTGAACTGTTCATTCAGAAAGCGATTAAAAACTTTACATTTAGCCTAATAATTGAGGGCTTATAGAGTAATTGGTTGTCTAAAAAATGACTGATTGATTTTGAACAATTGAATCATAAAAATAGATTATTAATTAATTATATTTACTATATAAATGAGCAGTATTATTTTTGACTATATATAAAGGTCGAAAAATTATGCTGCTAGAATGCGAAAAATGAACTTTTTTGTGAAATAACAAGAAAAGAATTTATAAAATAAAAAAGTATCTATAAAAAATAGTATTTTATTTTTATCATTACAAAACAATTAGATAGTTATTTTTGATTGGACTTGATGGATTTATCGCTGCTATTATGTGTGTGAATGATTCTTATTTAAAGTTTTTTTCGACTAAAGCGAAAGTTGATTGTTTGTATTTTGATATTTCACGTTTTATAATTCGATGTCGTTTATAGGTTAGGCATGTGCTGTGCTTGCCTAACAATGCCAGCTTTCCTTTGAATTAATTCAAACAAACTCCGGATGGAGTTTCTACCTACAGGATGCCCGCTGTGAAAAGCAACAGACCTGTCAATTTGTCCATGGGTCAGGTGTTAGCGGTAAATTTACGCTCACCCGTGGCTATTGCATCAATTCTACACCGTCTATCAGGTGTAATCGTATTCTTATTAGTCGCAGTTCTTTTATGGATTTTGGATAAATCTTTATCTTCACCAGAAGGATTTGACTACGTTAAAAATGTCGTTTTCGGAAATATCATTGTACGTTTCATCGTATGGGTATTTGTAGCTGGCTTGATTTTCCACTTTATCGCAGGTGTGAAGCATTTACTTGCTGACCTCGGTTTTGCTGAAGAACTTCAAAGCGGTCGTATCGCTGCTACAGTGTCATTGATCTTGTCTGCGATTGGTATCGTCGCAGCATTCGTATGGATTATGTTCTGATGAAAAGTGCTACAGGTTTAACAGGTTCAGGTTCTCGCGATTGGTATATCCAACGTGTCAGTGCTGTAGTGTTAGCTGCATACACTGTGGTTTTGTTTGGCTGGATCCTTTGCAATAGCGGATTTGGTTATGAACAATGGGCGGGCTTTATGCTGACTTTGCCAATGAAGATTTTCTCTTTGTTGGCAGTATTGGCGCTCGTTGCACACGCTTGGATTGGTATGTGGCAAGTCTTTACTGATTATGTAACGACTCGTCAAATGGGTCCTTCAGCTTCAGGTTTACGCCTTGTACTGACTTCTGCTGTCATTATTTCAGTGTTCGTGTACGCAATCTGGGGTATCCAGATTTTCTGGGCAAATTGATAGGAAGAGATCATGGGCGCAATTAACCCTAAAGAAGATTATTCAAATATTCAAAACCTCACTTTTGATGCAGTCATCGTTGGTGGTGGTGGTTCAGGTATGCGTGCTGCTTACCAACTTGCTCAAGCGGGTTTAAAAGTTGCAGTATTGACCAAAGTATTCCCAACACGTTCGCACACGGTTGCTGCTCAAGGCGGTATTGGCGCATCGTTAGGTAATATGCAGGAAGATAATTGGCATTACCACTTCTATGACACGGTGAAAGGTTCTGACTGGTTAGGCGATCAGGACGCAATCGAGTTCATGACGCGTGAAGCACCAAAAGTTGTTTACGAGCTTGAACACTTAGGTATGCCGTTTGACCGTAACCAAGATGGTACGATCTATCAGCGTCCATTCGGTGGTCACTCTGCAAACTACGGTGAAAAAGCAGTTCCACGTGCGTGTGCTGCTGCTGACCGTACAGGCCATGCCTTATTGCATACCTTGTATCAAAGCAACGTTAAAATGGGCACCCAGTTCTACGTTGAATGGATTGCATTAGATTTAATCCGTAACGAAGAGGGTGATGTTCTTGGTGTAACCGCAATTGACCAAGAAACAGGTAACATCGCAGTATTCCAAGCGAAAGCAACCTTGTTCGCTACAGGTGGTGCGGGTCGTGTTTACCGTGCATCAACCAATGCTTATATCAATACTGGTGACGGTCTTGGTATGGCTGCTCGTGCGGGTATTCCATTACAGGATATGGAATTCTGGCAATTCCACCCAACGGGTGTTGCTGGCGCAGGCGTATTGTTAACGGAAGGTTGTCGTGGCGAAGGTGCGATTCTTCGTAACAAAGATGGCGAACCATTCATGGAACGTTATGCGCCGACTTTAAAAGACTTGGCACCGCGTGATTTCGTATCACGTTCAATGGACCAGGAAATTAAAGAAGGTCGTGGTTGTGGTCCTAAAGCCGATTATATCTTGTTGGATATGACGCATTTAGGTGCTGAAACCATTATGAAACGTCTGCCATCTGTATTCGAGATTGGTAAGAAGTTTGCAAACGTTGACTGTACCAAAGAGCCAATTCCAGTTGTACCAACAATCCATTATCAAATGGGTGGTATTCCAACCAATATTCATGGTCAAGTGGTTGTTCCGCATGGTGTGGAAGAGGGTGAATTCTCTGCACACTATGATAAAGATACTAAAGAGTATTCTTATAAAGGTACGCGTGATTATGTGAAACCTGTAAAAGGTTTCTATGCAATTGGTGAATGTTCTTGCGTATCAGTACATGGTGCAAACCGTTTGGGTACCAACTCATTGCTTGACCTTGTGGTATTTGGTAAGGCAGCAGGTGAACACATCATTGATTATGTGACTAAGCATCATGGCGATGACTATGCACCGCTTCCAACTGATGTATTGGTTAACACCCTGGAGCGTATTCGTAAGTTGGATGATTCAACCACGGGTGAAAATGCACAAGAAGTTGCTGATGCAATCCGTGACATCGTACAAGATCACGCGGGTGTATTCCGTACTCAAGCATTGCTTGATAAGGGTGTAAAAGAAATTCTTGCGATTGAGCCACGTGTTCGTAACATTCATTTGAAAGACAAATCTAAAGTATTTAACACAGCACGTGTTGAAGCATTAGAAGTTGAAAACTTGTATGAAGTGGCGAAAGCGACTCTAATTTCGGCTGCTGCGCGTAAAGAATGTCGTGGTGCGCATACGGTTGTTGACTATGAGTTAGCACCTGACCACCCAACCTATTCATATGGTCGCCGTGATGATGAGTGGATGAAACATACATTATGGTATTCATCAGACAATCGTCTTGAATATAAGCCAGTACGTTTCAGCCCATTAACGGTTGAAGCAATTGAACCTAAACCACGTACATTCTAATCGGGAGAACAAAGATGAGTAGAGGCACTCGTACATTCGAAATCTACCGCTATGATCCTGATAAGGATAAAGCGCCGTACATGCAAACGTTCAAACTTGAGTTAACCGACAAGCACCGTATGTTGCTTGATGCGTTACTTGCGTTGAAAGTGCAAGATGAATCATTAACATTCCGTCGCTCTTGCCGTGAAGGTATTTGTGGTTCGG
Organism: Acinetobacter sp. NBRC 110496; assembly: GCF_000876115.1. Taxonomy (NCBI): domain Bacteria; kingdom Pseudomonadati; phylum Pseudomonadota; class Gammaproteobacteria; order Moraxellales; family Moraxellaceae; genus Acinetobacter; species Acinetobacter sp. NBRC 110496. The sequence continues at coordinate 19,901 of NZ_BBTF01000037.1, read as the reverse complement.
ATGGTGTGAACATCAATGGTAAAAATGGTTTGGCGTGCTTGTGGAACTTGAACGACTTACCAGAGAAGATTGTGATCCGTCCTTTACCTGGTTTACCAGTAGTAAAAGACTTGGTTGTAGACATGAACCAGTTCTATGATCAATATGACAAGATTCAACCGTTCTTGATTAACAATCAGCCAGCACCAGCGAAAGAGCGTTTACAGTCTCAAGCAGAGCGTGAGCACTTAGATGGTCTGTATGAATGTATTCTTTGTGCATGTTGTTCAACATCATGCCCATCATTCTGGTGGAACCCTGATAAGTTCCTTGGACCATCTGCATTGTTAAATGCATACCGCTTTATCATCGATTCTCGTGATACGGCAACACAAGAACGTTTGGCTCGTTTAGATGATCCGTTCTCTTTGTTCCGTTGTAAAGGGATCATGAACTGTGTATCTGTATGTCCTAAAGGTTTAAACCCGACAAAGGCAATTGGTCACATTCGTAATATGTTGTTAGATCAAGCAGGTTAATCTGTTTTTCTAATGTGAAAAAGGAGCTCCGAAAGGGGCTTCTTTTTTTATTTGAATTTGATTGAGAAATGAAAATGCTTGTTTGTTAATTTGGGACTTGAATTTTGGCAATTTGGCCTAAAATATTTATAGATTTTGCTGTTAAATAAAATCAAAACAATCAATATATTTAAAATATTGGTTTATTTTTCATCAAATTGAATAGCATTTGTGCAAGATTTGTAGAGAATGTTTATTTTTGATCGATTGGAGTGCAACTTTTATCAAAAGGGCGGTATATTAGAATATAATTTGATATGTGTATTTCGCTGCTTTATGGATGGTATGTGTCAAAAAAATCAATCCAAGCATGAGAACATGTTAGGATTTCTGCCACACATGAAATCAAAAAATAAACAGATTCTGGATGTTATCATTGGATAGGGTCTTGTAGATTTGTACAGGTTTCATCAAAAAAGTCAATTTAGAAAAGTTAAAAATTTAGTTAATTTTTCTAAAATGATTTGCAAAAAATTGCTCGATTTCATCGAGTATGAAAAATGAGTTATGGATCTTGAATTGAAGGTGCATAGCTCATTTGTTACATCAAAGGGAATACTCCTGATGTGTAGTAATAATGTCTCAAGGTTGGATGATCTTGAGTAGTAGTGTCGTGTTTACCAATTTGACACTATGAATCATGGGTGTGCTTAAAAGGCAGCCTGTATTATTTTTTGCAATAGGAAATGGGTCCAAAAATGCAAGAAGTTGCTGACGCATTGCGTCTTGACACTGAACTTTCCGCTGATAGTGCAGCGTATATTGAAGAGCTATACGAACAGTACCTAACTTCTCCAACCTCAGTGTCAGAGGATTGGCGTGAATATTTCGATAAATACCCTAAAGGTGATCAACCACACGGCAGTGTGCGCGAGCAATTCCTCCTTTTGGGGCGTAATGCAAGCCGAGTTCAGCCTGTTGTACAAAGCACTGTAAGTACAGAACATGAGCGTCGTCAAATTGGTGTTTTACAACTTATCGCTGCTTACCGTAACCGTGGTCATCAAAAAGCTAAACTCGATCCATTAGGTCTGGCGAAACGTGAAGACGTTCCTGACCTCGATTTATCTGCTCACGGTTTAACGAAATCTGATCTTGATACTGTATTCAATACAGGCAATCTCGCAATTGGCAAAGCAGAAGCAACATTGTCTGAAATGGTTGATGCCATGGAAGCAACTTACTGTGGTTCAATTGGTGCAGAATACATGCACATCGTTGACACTAAAGAAAAGCGTTGGATTCAACAGCGTTTGGAAAGTGTTCGCGGTAAATTCAATTTTACTAATGATCAGAAAAAAGGTTTCTTGGAGCGTTTAACTGCTGCAGAAGGCTTAGAGAAATATCTTGGTAACAAATTCGTTGGTGCGAAACGTTTCGGTGTAGAAGGCGGTGAGTCTTTTATTCCAATGATGAACGAAATCATTCAACGTGCAGGTAGTGTCGGTTGTAAAGAAGTTGTGATTGGTATGCCACACCGTGGTCGTCTCAACCTTCTTGTTAACATTATGGGTAAAAACCCTGCGGATCTTTTTGGTGAGTTCGAAGGTAAGAGCCTGCATAAAAAAGGTTCTGGTGACGTAAAGTATCACCAAGGTTTCTCTTCAAACGTCATGACTCCAGGTGGCGAAGTTCACTTAGCATTGGCGTTTAACCCATCCCATCTTGAAATCGTTGGCCCTGTGGTCGAAGGTTCAGTACGTGCACGTCAAGTTCGTCGTCGTGACATTGGTGGTGATGATGTACTGCCTGTTATCGTGCATGGTGATGCTGCATTTGCAGGTCAAGGTGTAAACCAAGAAACCTTCCAGATGTCACAAACACGTGGTTACACAGTGGGCGGTACCGTTCATATCGTGATCAACAACCAAGTGGGCTTCACGACGTCTGATCCACGCGATACACGTTCTACAGAATACTGTACTGACGTTGCAAAAATGATTCAGTCGCCGATTTTCCATGTCAATGGCGATGATCCTGAAGCTGTTATTTTCGCGACTCAAATTGCACATGACTTCCGTCATGAATTCCGTAAAGATGTTATTCTAGACTTGTTCTGCTACCGTCGTCGCGGTCATAACGAGGCAGACGAACCATCTGCAACTCAACCATTGATGTATCAAGTGATCAACAAGAAAGCGACGACACGTACCTTGTATGCGGATCAACTGGTGCAAGAGAAAGTACTTGATCGCTCAAGCGCAGATGCGATGGTTGAAGGCTACCGTTCTGATCTAGAAGCAGGTAACCACGTTGCCAATGCCTTGGTACGTGAACCAAATAAAAAGATGTTCGTCGATTGGACACCTTATTTGGGCCATGAATACACCGATATTTGGGATACAACGTTCAGCATTGATCGTTTGAAAGAGCTTGGTTTGAAAATGAATACATTACCAGAAGGTTTTGTATTGCAACGCCAAGTTCAAAAAGTGATTGATGACCGTGTGAAAATGCAAACAGGTGAAATGCCACTCAACTGGGGTGCTGCTGAAACTTTAGCTTATGCATCTTTGCTTGATGATGGCTTCCTTGTGCGTATCACGGGTGAAGACGTGGGTCGTGGTACATTCTCACACCGTCATGCCAAATTACATAACCAGGTTGATGGTTCTGTTTACATTCCGCTTTGCCATATTAAAGAGAATCAACCGCGTACTGCGATTTACGATTCTTTATTGTCTGAAGAAGCTGTGCTTGCATTTGAATATGGTTATTCAACTACATTACCGAAAAGCTTGATCGTTTGGGAAGCACAATTCGGTGACTTCGCAAACTGTGCGCAAGTGGTGATTGACCAGTTTATCGCTTCGGGTGAAACCAAGTGGGAGCGTGTATGTGGTCTAACCATGTTGTTGCCACACGGTTATGAAGGTCAAGGTCCAGAGCATTCATCTGCACGTTTAGAGCGTTTCTTGCAGCTCTGTGCTGAAGACAATATGCAAGTGATGACACCAACGACGCCTGCACAGATTTTCCATGCATTACGTCGTCAGGCAGTTCGTCCGATCCGTAAACCGATGATCGTAATGTCACCTAAATCATTACTCCGTCATAAACTTGCGACTTCAACTTTAGATGAATTAGCAAACGGTTCATTCCAAACAGTGATCGATGAAATTGATCAAATCAACAAAGCTGACGTAACTCGCTTAGTGCTTTGCGGTGGTAAGGTTTATTACGATTTACTCGAAAAACGTCGTGAACTTGGTTTAAACCATGTAGCCATCGTGCGTATCGAACAATTGTATCCATACCCAGAGCAACGCTTGGCTGAAGTTATGGCTGAGTATCCAAACATTCAAGAACTTGTTTGGGCACAAGAAGAGCCGAAGAACCAAGGCGCTTGGTTATTCATCGTTCCTCGTTTGTATGAAGACGTTCTTAAATCTGGTAAACAAATCCGTATTAGCTATGCTGGTCGTGACGCTTCTGCCGCACCTGCTTGTGGCTCGCCATACTTGCATGCAAAACAACAAGCTCAGCTTATCAATGACGCACTTGCGATTGAAGTTGATCAATCAGGAGATTCTAAATAATGGCAACCGAAATTAAAGCACCGGTATTTCCAGAGTCAGTTGCTGACGGTACGATCGCAACTTGGCACAAGAAAGTAGGTGAACCTGTATCACGTGATGAAGTGATCTGTGACATTGAAACCGATAAAGTTGTTTTAGAAGTGGTTGCTCCAGCTGATGGTAGCTTAGTTGCAATCATCAAAGATGAAGGCGATACCGTTCTTTCTGACGAAGTGATTGCTCAATTCGAAGCTGGTGCTGTTTCTGCAGCTGCTCCTGAAGCTGCTGCCCCAGCAGAAGCTGCACCTGCTGCGTCTGCACCTGCGGCTGCTGCGTCAACTCAAGCAGTTGATCAAAACCAAGCACCTGCAGTACGTAAAGCATTATCTGAAACAGGTATCAATGCTGCTGATGTTCAAGGTACAGGCCGTGGTGGTCGCATCACCAAAGAAGATGTTGCGAACCATAAGCCAGCTGCATCAGTTCAACCATTAAGCGTTGCTGTAGGCGAGCGTATCGAGAAACGTGTTCCAATGACACGTTTACGTAAGCGTGTTGCTGAGCGTTTATTGGCAGCTACACAGCAAACTGCAATGTTAACTACGTTCAACGAAGTTAACATGAAGCCAATCATGGAAATGCGTAAGCAATATAAAGATGCTTTCGAAAAACGTCATGGTGCGCGTTTAGGCTTTATGTCTTTCTTCGTTAAAGCTGCAACTGAAGCGTTAAAACGCTACCCAGCTGTAAACGCATCTATTGATGGCGACGATATCGTTTATCACGGTTTCTATGACATCGGTGTAGCAGTTTCTTCTGACCGTGGTTTAGTTGTTCCAGTACTTCGTGATACTGACCGTATGAACTATGCAGAAGTTGAAAACGGTATCCGTGACTATGCTTTCAAAGCACGTGACGGTAAATTAGGCATCGAAGATATGACTGGCGGTACGTTCACAATTACGAACGGCGGTACTTTCGGTTCATTGCTTTCAACTCCTATCTTAAACCAGCCACAAACTGCAATTTTGGGTATGCATAAAATCCAAGAGCGTCCTATGGCGGTCAATGGTCAAGTTGAAATCTTGCCAATGATGTACTTAGCGCTTTCTTATGACCACCGTTTAATTGATGGTAAAGAAGCGGTAGGTTTCTTGGTAACAATCAAAGAATTGTTAGAAGAGCCAGCTAAACTCATTCTTGACCTATAATTTTTTATTTAAAAATCCCCCTAAGTCCTTCTTGAATTACAAGAGGGACTTTCACAAGTTTGATCAGTTTTAAGGTTTGTGAAATTTCTTCTCTGATAAAAGAAGATAGGGGAGATTCATTGGAGATAAAGATGTCTCAACAGTTTGATCTTGTTGTCATTGGCGGTGGACCTGGTGGTTATGAAGCGGCAATTCGTGCAGCTCAACTTGGTTTCAAAGTCGCTTGTATCGAAAAACGTATTCACAACGGTAAGCCATCTTTAGGTGGTACCTGTTTAAACGTGGGTTGTATCCCTTCTAAAGCATTGCTTGACTCTTCTCACCGTTATGAAGCTACAGTTCACGAGCTTGCTGAACACGGCATCACCACGGGCGAAGTTAAATTTGATTTAGACACTTTGTTGGCACGTAAAGACAAAGTTGTAGATCAATTGACCGGCGGTGTCGCTCAATTACTAAAAGGTAATGGTATCGAGTGGTTACAAGGTACGGGTAAATTACTTGCAGGTAAAAAAGTAGAATTCACACCATTTGAAGGTGATGTACAGGTTTTAGAACCGAAGTACGTGATCCTTGCAACTGGTTCTGTACCTGTAAATATTCCAGTCGCTCCTGTTGATGAAGACTTGATTGTTGACTCTACTGGCGCATTAAAATTCCCAGAAGTTCCTAAGCGTCTTGGTGTGATCGGTGCAGGTGTTATCGGTCTAGAGCTTGGTTCAGTATGGCGTCGTCTTGGTTCAGAAGTTGTTGTGTTTGAAGCATTAGATGCTTTCTTACCAATGGCAGACAAAGCATTGGCGAAGGAATATCAAAAAATCTTGAAAAAACAAGGTTTAGATATCCGTATCGGTGCAAAAGTTTCTGGTGCTGAAACCAATGGTCGCGAAGTAACGGTTAAATATAACCAAGCTGGCGAAGACAAAGAACAAGTTTTTGACAAGTTAATCGTTTGTGTAGGCCGCAAAGCCTATGCAGAAGGTTTATTGGCAGAAGATTCTGGCATTAAACTCACTGAACGTGGTTTGGTTGATGTTAATGATCAGTGCCAAACATCTGTTGAAGGTGTTTATGCGATTGGTGACTTGGTACGCGGTCCAATGCTTGCACACAAAGCAATGGAAGAGGGCGTAATGGCAGTTGAGCGTATCCACGGTCACGCTGCTCAAGTGAACTACGACACCATCATCAGCGTTATCTACACGCATCCAGAAGCAGCTTGGGTTGGTTTAACTGAAGAACAAGCCGCTGAAAAAGGTCATGAAGTTAAAGCTGGTCAATTCCCGTTTGCGGTGAATGGTCGTGCATTAGCTGCTGGTGATACTGCTGGTTTTGTGAAGTTCGTTGCTGATGCGAAAACAGATCGTCTTTTAGGTATGCACGTTGTGGGTCCTAATGCATCTGACATCGTACACCAAGGTATGATCGCGCTTGAATTCGTTTCTTCTGTTGAAGACTTGCAATTGATGACTTTCGGTCACCCAACTTTCTCTGAAGTTGTACATGAAGCAGCGCTTTCTGTTGACGGTCGTGCAATCCACGCGATTCAACGCAAGCGTAAATAAGACATAAGGTGTGGTTCGCCACACTTTTTTGAATGATGATGATTGTCTGGTTCAGGCAATCATTTATTCAATATGTAGCAGTCTGATTTTAAGAAGATCTGGGCTGTATCACACAAACAACATAGTAGGTAACTAAATGAACTTACATGAGTATCAAGCTAAAGCATTATTGAAAGAATATGGCATGCCAGTACAAGAAGGTATCTTGGCAACAAATGCAGACGAAGCAGTTGCTGCATTTGAACAGCTTGGTGGTAAATTCGCAGTAATGAAAGCGCAAGTTCATGCTGGTGGCCGTGGTAAGGCTGGCGGCGTTAAAGTTGCAAAATCTAAAGAAGATGTCATTGAATTTGCTAACAACATCATTGGTACTCGTCTTGTAACGTATCAAACAGATGCAAATGGTCAGCCAGTAAACAGCATCATCGTTGCTGAAGATGTTTACCCAGTTGAGCGTGAGCTTTACTTAGGCGCGGTTGTAGACCGTTCTAGCCGTCGTATTACTTTCATGGCTTCTACCGAAGGTGGTGTAGAAATCGAGAAAGTTGCGGAAGAAACGCCTGAAAAAATTATCAAAGTTGAAGTTGATCCTTTAGTTGGCTTACAACCATTCCAAGCACGTGAAGTTGCGTTTGCTTTAGGTTTGAAAGACAAGCAAGTAGGTCAATTTGTAAAAATTATGGCTGCTGCTTACCAAGCATTTGTTGAAAATGACTTTGCATTATTTGAAATTAACCCACTTTCAGTTCGTGAAAATGGCGATATTTTATGTGTAGATGCGAAAGTAGGTATTGACTCTAACGCGCTTTACCGTTTACCTAAAGTTGCTGCTTTACGTGACAAATCTCAAGAGAATGAGCGTGAATTGAAAGCATCTGAATTTGATCTTAACTATGTTGCTTTAGAAGGTAACATCGGTTGTATGGTGAATGGTGCTGGTCTTGCAATGGCAACGATGGACATCATCAAACTTTATGGTGGTCAGCCTGCAAACTTCCTTGACGTTGGTGGCGGTGCTACGAAAGAGCGCGTAATCGAAGCGTTCAAAATCATCCTTGCTGATACGTCTGTACAAGGTGTTTTAATCAACATCTTCGGTGGTATCGTACGTTGTGACATGATTGCTGAAGCAATTATTGCAGCGGTTCAAGAAGTAAACGTAACTGTTCCAGTTGTTGTTCGTTTAGAAGGTAACAACGCTGAGTTAGGTGCTAAATTACTTGATGAATCAGGTTTGAAATTAATTTCTGCGAACGGTTTATCTGATGCCGCAGAAAAAGTTGTAGCTGCAGTTAAAGCGTAAGGAGTATCAATCATGAGCGTATTAATTAATAAAGACACTAAAGTATTGGTACAAGGTTTTACTGGTAAAAACGGTACTTTCCACTCTGCACAAGCTTTAGACTACGGTACAAAAGTTGTGGGTGGTGTTACTCCAGGTAAAGGTGGTACAACTCACCTTGACCTACCAGTATTCAACACAATGAAAGAAGCGGTACGTGAAACAAATGCTGATGCATCTGTAATTTATGTACCAGCTCCATTCGTTTTAGACTCAATCGTTGAAGCGGTTGATTCAGGTGTTGGCCTAATCGTTGTGATCACTGAAGGTGTTCCAACAATCGACATGCTTAAAGCAAAACGCTACTTGGAAACTAACGGTAACGGTACTCGTTTAGTTGGTCCTAACTGCCCAGGCGTGATCACTCCAGGCGAATGTAAGATTGGTATTATGCCTGGCCACATTCACCAACCAGGTCGTATTGGTATCATCTCACGTTCAGGTACATTGACTTATGAAGCTGTTGCTCAAACAACTAAGCTTGGTTTAGGTCAGTCTACTTGTATCGGTATTGGTGGTGACCCAATCCCAGGTATGAACCAAATCGAAGCGCTTCAATTGTTCCAAGACGATCCAGATACTGATGCTATCATCATGATCGGTGAGATCGGTGGTACAGCGGAAGAAGAAGCTGCTGAATTCATCAAATCAAACGTGACTAAGCCTGTAGTGGGTTACATCGCTGGTGTAACTGCGCCTAAAGGCAAGCGTATGGGTCACGCTGGTGCGATCATTTCTGGTGGTCAAGGAACTGCTGAAGAGAAATTCGCTGCATTTGAACGTGCGGGAATGGCTTACACACGTAGCCCAGCTGAGCTTGGTTCTACTATGTTGCAAGTTTTAAAAGAGAAAGGTTTAGCGTAATACGTTAGATTTTAATCTTTAAAAAACCCCAATGGAAACATTGGGGTTTTTTATTGAGTTGTAGGGTTATTCAATTTTGTTTTACAGTACTTTTTTTTAACCCAACACAGCTGTTAATTCTTGGGTATATTGAGAAATACCATCCAGATTAAAAAACTCGACTTTCAATGCTTTACTTTGAGGATCAATATTCACTTCACCGAAGAACTGGTAACCATCCAAAGGCGAGAGATTCGCTTTACCCGCAGGTGGGGTTTTTTCAAAGATCACTTGCCCACCAAACGTCGCATCCATTTCATTGGGGCCAAAAGTACCCGCATTTAGTGGCCCTGCGACAAACTCCCAGAAGGGCGAAAAATCAGTAAATTGAGCTTGAGTATTATCATAATAATGAGCGGCGCAATAATGAACATCTGCAGTCAGCCAGACTATATTTTTTACTGCTTTAATACGACGGAGTAAGCCTGCAATTTCCAGTTCACGACCAAGAGGCACTCCATTGTTGCCATTGGCAATTGCCTCCCAAGTTTTAGCAATACCGTCAGCGACGCCAAAATTATCTTGCACATTTAAGCCGATGGGCATATCCGCTGCAATTACTTTCCATACGGCTTTTGAATTTGATAATTCATTTACCAGCCAGTTGACTTGTGTTTCACCTAGAAATGCGGAGTCTGCATTTAAAGTCGTCTGCAAATTGGTACTATTGCCTCCACGATACGAGCGCATATCCAGTACAAACACATCGAGTAATGGGCCATAACTGATTTTACGGTAAATGCGTTGATCGCTGAGTGCCTCGCTTGTCCAAGACATAGGAGAGTATTCTAAAAACGCCTGTTTACCGCGAGAACTCAGCGTATGAATGTCTTTTTCGGTATAAGCATTATTTTTGCTGAGGTCTTTCGTTGAAGACCAGTTATTGGTAATTTCATGGTCATCCCATTGCCAAATTTGGGGGACTTCGGCAGCGAATCTGCGTAAGTTTTCATCCATAAAATTATAACGATAGCGACCACGGAATTCTTTCAGGCTTTCGGCGACTTTACTAACTTCTTCTGTGACAATATTTTTCCAGATGCGTTGCTCATCTGGTTTTAAGGATTGTCCTGCTTGTAAAGTCACGCTACTTTGAATTGGGCCATCCGCGTAAATGGTGTCGCCACTATGAATAAAAAAGTCTGGCTGACGTAGGCGCATCGTCTCCCAGATTCTCATACCTCCAATATCGGGATTAATGCCCCAACCTTGTCCCGCAACATCGCCACCCCACACAAAACGAATGGGGGAGGTAGCTGTTGTCATTGTGCGGAAGCTACCGGTATAGAGTTCACTGATGGCATTGTTTTGGGTCGCATCTTCAAAGCTAACCCGCAAAAAAATATGCTGATCATTGGGCAAGCCTGTCAGGTTCACTCGTCCTGTATAGTCACTGGCTGCGGTTACTACTGGACCTGATATAACTTTAGGTTGTTTAAAACGGTCAGTAAAGTCATATTCTACACGTAGTTTCGCAGCTCGATCCGCTTGTGCCCAAATGGTTGCATTGCCATTGCGGACATCACCGATTTGAATCCCAGAAGGCAGTTTAGGTCTGGCATGTTCTGGAAGAATAATTGCCGGAGCTTTGTTGTCACTTAGGCCGCAGGCAGCCAGTGTTGAGAAGGATGCAACGCCGACCGCTAATTTCCCACTATTAATCAAGAAACGACGACGGCTTTGGATAAACTGCGACATATTGACATCTCATTTATTTGCTGAGGTGGAGATTTTGCAGTATGAGAAGCCGAAGTGAATGAATGATGACAGCATCATGTGAATTTTTGAATAAAAGCGTAAGTGCAGATTGGCTTTATAAAAATCAAAAATCGGCTGCAAGGCAACCGATTTTTCAAATGATTTAAAGTACTTTAGCCCTAAGATTTTGAATCTACACCTTAGATTTCACTTTTAGGTTTTAACCCTTGAGTCAAACCATTGATATCGCCACCTTGTAAGCCTAATTCATTCATTAAGCTATCAATCAATGGCGCTTGTGAGCGGTAGCGTAGGGCACTATTCACAACCTGATCGGATAATGAAGCCGTTGTGCCATGTTCGGTATTTTCAGCTGAAACGGCAGAACCACCTGCAAAGCCATTTAAACCATTGACTTGTAAAATCTTGATGTCATCAATATTTTCCATTGGTTTGACGCTTTCACGAATGATCTCTGGTAAATGCTTTAACAAGGCCAAACGGACTTGCATTTCAACCTGTTCGGCCGAAAGTACATTCGATGCTTCATTGACTGCACGGGTACCCTCAGCATCGACTTGATATTGTTTTTCTAAAGCTTGAGCAAATAAGATTTTTGCATCTGCTTCACCTTTGGCTTTTAAACGAATCTTTTCAGCTTCCGCTTCTGCTGCAATACGCACAGCTTCAGCTTCATCGGCAGCAGCTTTTTTACCTGCATCAGCAGCAACCGTAATTGCAATCGCTTCTTTCTCCGCTGTTTGCTTTGCAGCAACCAGTTCAACTGCTTTTTGACGCTCAGCGCGTTGTGTTTCGCGGACGGTTACCACTTCTTCTTCTGCCTTCACAGCTTCAGCACGGGCTTTGTCGGCATGTGCTTTTGCCTCAGATTCAGCACGAGATTTTTCAGCAATCGCAATGGCACGATCTTGTTCTGCCAGTTCAATGGTTTTCTTCTGCTCAACCTGGGCTTTCTGAATCAACTGCGCTTTTTGAATATTTTCGTTTTCCACATCACGTGCAGAGGCAATACGTTTAATTTCGACTTCACGTTCTGCCGCAATACGTGCTTCTTCTGCTTCACGTTTTTTGCCTGCTTCTTGTGATGCAATTTCAGCGAGTTGTTCCGCTTTACGAATCGAGATTTCACGCTCTTGTTCTAGTTTGGCATATTCCTCTTCGCGAGAAATCCCTAAACGGGCACGTTCTGCTTCCAAGTTCTTGGCGCGGATTGCCAAATCTGCATCCTGTTCAATGTCATTGCGCTTTTTACGACGATCTTCAATGGTTTCGGTCAGTTTGGTTAAACCCTCGGCATCGAAGGCATTTTGTGGATTAAAGAATTTAAAGCTGGTTTGGTCTAGACCCGTTAAAGAAACCGTTTCTAATTCTAAACCGTTCTTCGATAAATCCTCTGACACGACTTGTTGAACTTTCTGAACAAAGTCGACGCGTTTTTCATGTAGCTCTTCCATCGCCATTTCAGCCGCAACGGCACGGAGAGAGTCGACAAATTTACCTTCAACCAAATCTTTTAATTCGGGTGGAGACATGGTTTTACGTCCCAAGGTTTGGGCTGCGGTTGCAATTGATTCGGCAATTGGTTTAACGCGAACATAGAACTCAGCCATGACGTCAACACGCATGCGATCACGGGTAATCAAAGCTTGGTCTGCAGCACGTTTCACTTCCAGACGTAAAGTATTCATATTGACTGGAATAATTTCATGTAATACGGGGAGAACAATTGCACCGCCATTTAAAATGACCTTTTCACCGCCAAAACCTGTACGGACAAAAGAGACTTCCTTGCTCGAACGGGTATATAAACGTGCGATGATGAAGCCAATAAAAATAAGTGCTGCAAAAATAACACCAGCAATAATTAAAATTTCAGTCAATGCTGAACTCAACATGTAAACACCCTCATGTAGTAGTAATTGATATAAAATTAAGCTGCAATCGCTTGGAATCCAATTTTGGTTCTTTGCGTTAAAATAACGTCCTGGCCTGGATGAAAAACTAGATCAAATTCAGGCTCAACCAAGACGTAATGGGTCTGGCCAAATTGATCTTTCACTTTGGCTTGTGCAGGGAAGTTTGGTTTTGCCTCCCCGAGAATGATATGTGCTGTTCTACCAATTAAATCATCGCTTCGGATTGCTGTGGTTTCATCTTTTGGAATAATTTTGGCAATCAGCGCAGCGCTATAACGGACCAGTGGCATACACAGGAACAGGCAAGCGGGTGCAATGATCCAGGCAGATAGATATTGTTCAGTGAATTGGAAAAAAAGATCCTGAATAATTAAACCTGTGAGTGCATAAACGGTTAAAAAGATAATTAACCAGATTAGTAAGGGAACTTTGCCTAGATAAAGCCATTCCAGAAGTTGGGTCAGTACATTTTCAGGCTGTTCTAAGGAAACATGTGCATGATCAACATCGGTCAGACTGTCAGGTAAGAACTGTTCTATAAAGCTGGAACTCCCGCCAAATAATAGCAGTATAAATTCAAGAATACCGATAAATAGGCATAGCATCAAAGCAATGCTAAAAACGAGATTAGAAGGATGTGTCAAGAGATCCAGGATCATCACGATTACTCTTATTTCTTTTAGAGCGATTTAACAAATTTTTTATAAAAATAAAACAGTTATAAGAGTAAAGAGATTTTGTCTAAATTTCAATCTAAATCATTCATTTTCTTATAGACGAAAAAAAACGCAATGATTGGGGTTGTCATTGCGTTGAACAACGAATCTGTTTAAAACAGTTTCGGTTGAAAGGAGAAATGTCATGAGATTAGTGTTAGCTAACCTACAGGGTCATACTATTAAAAAACCTGACTAAGTTCATAGGTATTCATGTTAACTACTGTTAATTGATGTTAATAAGTGACGAAAATTGTTAGTTTTACGGTTTTTGTAGAGTTCCAAAATTAAACTTAAATCAAAGAGTTAAAATAAAAAAAGCCCAATTATGGGCTTTTTATGAGAAAAGTAACGTAAATTAAAATTTGAACAAACCTAATCCAGCTTTTACTTCATCCAGTGTTTGTTGAGTAATATCACGACATTTGTCGGTACCATGTTTTAGAATATCCATGATGTAATCAGGATCTTTTTCTAATTCCGCACGACGTTCACGAATCGGCGTGATTAATTCTTTAAGTACGCCTTCTAAGCGTTTTTTCACGGTACCATCACCTAGACCGCCTCGACGATAATGTGCTTTTAACTCTTCCACTTCTTCTTTGTTTGGATCGAAGGCATCGAGATAAGTAAATACGATATTGCCTTCAACCTGACCTGGGTCTTCAATACGTAAATGGTTTGGATCGGTATACATTGCATTAACTGCTTTTTTAATGTCTTTATCCGAAGCATTCAGCACAATGGTATTACCCAAAGATTTCGACATTTTGGCTTTACCGTCAAAACCAGGTAAACGTGCCATATTTGATAACAGGGCTTTACATTCTGGGAGGAGATCATGGCCAATTTGACGATTGACACGACGTACGACTTCGTTGGTTTGCTCGATCATTGGAATTTGATCTTCCCCAACAGGTACGACAGTGGCTTTAAATGCAGTAATGTCTGCGGCTTGTGCAATTGGGTAGCATAAGAAGCCAGCAGGAATATCACGTTCAAAACCACGCATTTGAATTTCAGATTTAATGGTTGGGTTACGTTCTAAGCGAGCCACCGTCACATAGTTGAGGTAAAGCATGGTCAATTCATTCAGTGCAGGTAAGCATGATTGCACACAAATGGTGGTTTTAGTTGGATCAATCCCAACAGCAAGATAGTCGAGCGCTACTTGAAGAATATTGTTGCGCACTTTATCTGGATTATCAGCATTGTCTGTCATTGCTTGTGCATCAGCCAATAACAGATGTTGGTGATGACTGTCTTGTAGACCTACACGAGAGCGTAATGAACCGACAAAGTGTCCCAGATGAAGTTGTCCGGTTGGACGGTCGCCTGTCAAAATGATAGGACGTTGATCAATATTACTCATGCTACGTTCCAAGATTCAGTTATTTCATAGATATAAGATTGATATTATTGTACGAGAAATAAATTTTTTTCGTCAGCGATTATTTTAACTTTTTCTAAAAATCGTATTGTGCTTTCACCATGTAATTCTACAATAGCCGTATAAATACAAAGCGAAGGAATAAAAATGGCGAGTGGTTTATTACTATTATTAGATGATATTGCAACAATATTAGATGATGTAGCGCTGATGAGTAAAATGGCAGCAAAGAAGACGGCTGGGGTACTGGGCGATGATCTGGCGCTTAATGCTCAACAGGTGAGTGGTGTCCGTGCTGATCGGGAGTTGCCTGTAGTCTGGAGCGTCGCCAAAGGTTCATTTGTAAATAAACTGATCCTAGTTCCATTGGCCCTACTAATTAGTGTGGTTGCGCCTTGGTTGATTAATCCATTGTTAATGATTGGTGGATTGTTTCTATGTTATGAAGGTGCTGAGAAAGTCATTCATATGTTGCTACATAAAAAGGCAAACACCAGTGAAGCGGCAAGCCAAAATTTGCAGGAAATCGAGGTGGATCTCGCCAAATTTGAAAAAGAAAAAGTAAAGGGCGCAATTCGCACAGACTTTATTCTTTCGGCTGAAATTGTGGTGATTTCGTTAGGTACGGTTGCAACAGCTGCATTTATGACTAAAGTGACAGTGTTAAGTATTATTGCAATCATAATGACGATCGGGGTGTATGGTCTGGTTGCAATGATTGTGAAAATTGACGATTTAGGTTTATATTTAACCAAACAAGCTTCTGAATTCAAAAATAAAATAGGTCAAGGTTTACTGGCGTTTGCTCCAATTTTAATGAAAATATTGTCTATTGTCGGAACGGTTGCAATGTTTTTAGTGGGTGGAGGCATTATTAGTCATACCATACCTTTATTACATCACTTTACTGAAGAAACGGTTGATCATTTAGAGTTAATCCCGAGTATTGGTTCAATTATTGGTGCAGTAACACCAATGTTGATTAATTTGGGTGTTGGCTTAGTTGCAGGTATCGTGGTTTTGATGATTATTAATCTGTTTCAGAAAGCTTGGCCGAAGGCATCCGCTTAAACCTAGATTGTCATCATCAGAATTATATGAGGTAGCTATGCGTTGGAGAGATCGTCGAGTCAGTACCAATGTTGAAGACCGTCGCGGGGGTGGCGGTGCAAAAGCAGGTGGGATTAGTATTATTGGTCTGGTGGTGGCTTTTGTCGCCTGGAAGTTTTTTGGGGTCGATCCTCAACAAGCCTATCAAGCTACACAGGCGGTCACCAATGCACAATCTTCTCAGCAAGGCAGTGCACCACAAAACTTGACTGCTGAGCAGAAAGAGGCCAGTGATTTTGTTGGCACGGTGTTGGCAGATACAGAAGATACCTGGACACCTGTTTTTAAACAGCTTGGAATGACTTATAAACCGCCTCGGCTGGTACTGTTTAGTGGTGTGGTTCGATCAGGTTGTGGTACAGCTCAATCTGCTATGGGGCCTTTCTACTGTCCTGCGGACCAAAAAGTTTATATCGATACTTCTTTTTTTAAAGATATGCGTCAGCAAATGGGGATTTCTGGTGAGAAGAATCAAACTGAGCTTTCTCGTCAAGATCAGGCTGGAGATTTCGCGCAGGCCTATGTGATTGCCCATGAAGTGGGACATCATATCCAGAACTTATTGGGTATTTCTACACAAGTGCAACAGGCACGTGCGCAGGTGAATCAAGCCCAAGGTAATCAACTTTCTGTTCGGCTAGAGCTACAAGCGGATTGCTTTGCCGGAATTTGGGCACATCAAAACCAAAAACGAACCCAGTTTTTAGAGCAGGGAGACATTGAGGAAGCGATGGATGCAGCAGAGAAGATTGGAGATGATTATTTGCAACGTCGTGCAACAGGGCAGGTCGTTCCTGATAGTTTTACCCACGGTACTAGTGAACAACGAATGCAGTGGTTTCAAACAGGTTTGAAATCAGGAGATATCAATCAATGTAATACCTTTAAATAGGATTGATGGATATTTGTCCTTGATTTTTATACGGAAGATATACGAATCACAAGAATAATTAACGTAAAATAACAAGGTCTATGCTGAGTTGAGGATGATTGGTTTATTATTGCATCTAAATCATTTTTGAATAAAAAATAAAATATGAGATGTTTAAACTGCAGCATAGGCCTTCATTTTCTATTCAATTGCAAAAAAAACGCTTTTAGATTTTATAGTTGATCGGGATTATAAAGTTTAAATAAAGTCTTTGTGTTAAAAACGAAATAAATAAAGAGGTTGTATGGGTAATTATTTTCTTTTACAAGCATTAACTGTGATTTTTGCTTTATCCATTGCCACTACAATTTTTAATAAAAGGATCTTGGGTTTTCCTCAAGCTATTGGTGTTCCCATTGTTTCCGCTATTTTTGTCTTTATTTTACAGTGGGGTGCAAGCCTACTTAATGGTAATCAATTTATTACCATTAATATTCAGAATATTGAAGCAGCTGTAAGAAATATTGATTTTTATGATTTTCTTATTAATGGTGTCATTTGCTTTATTCTAACCTCTTCTGCCTTGAAGTTTAAAATTTCAGACTTAAGAAATCATTGGAAGCCAATTAGTATCTTAGCTACGATTGCATTGGTTCTATGTGCCGGATTTTATGCAGGATTGCTATATTTATTCCAATGGCTGGTTGGCTATCCCGTACCCATCGGTGTGTTGCTATTATTAGGTGCGGCATTGGGGGCAACGGATCCAATCGGCGTTAAAGGGGTATTGAGTTCTATTCGGGCACCTCATCATCTTATTGTAAAACTGGAAGGAGAATCATTATTTAATGATGCAATGTGTATTGCCTTATTTATGACGTTATTAAAAGTTTTACAAGGTGAGCATTTTTCACTATTGGCAACAGTTGAAACATTATTATATGAAATCTTTGTTGCTGTAATTATCGG
This sequence comes from Acinetobacter sp. NBRC 110496, assembly GCF_000876115.1. Taxonomy (NCBI): domain Bacteria; kingdom Pseudomonadati; phylum Pseudomonadota; class Gammaproteobacteria; order Moraxellales; family Moraxellaceae; genus Acinetobacter; species Acinetobacter sp. NBRC 110496. The sequence goes on along the minus strand of NZ_BBTF01000037.1, from coordinate 2,114 downwards.
TTTTGCATTTGGTTTCGCGATCTTACGTTTACTCCGTGGTAAACATGAGATGGAATCTCTGATTTTAACCACTGCCTTACTTGCCAGTGGATCATATCTCGTGGCTTTATTTGCACATGCCTCTGCCCCTATTGCCTGTGTTATTGGCGGACTTATCGTTGGGAATAAATGGCAAGAAATTCGTGAACAGCGCGAAATCCGTGAGGTCAATCACTTTTGGCATACGGTTGAGGGGATCATTAATTCATTCTTATTCACCTTGATTGGCTTGGAGTTGTTTATTCTTGATTTGAGTGCGAACCTGATTATTGGTGGGATCATTGCTTTTATTATTCTGCACCTATCTCGGTTTGCTGCAAATTTTGCCGCTTTTGCCCTGTTTCCATCTTTCCGCAAAAAAAGCTATAACGGCAGTTTAGCAATTTTATCTTGGGGGGGAGTTCGTGGCGGGATTTCACTGGCGCTGATTCTTGCTGTCGCGAATATTCCTGAATTAAGCCAATATAGTAGCATCTTGATTGGTTATACCTTTATTAGCGTATTGCTGTCGGGGGTAGTCTGTGGTCTTGGCCTGCCAGCTGTGATGAATGCATTTTACTATAATCCAAGTGAACAAAAAGACGGTTTGAAAGGTTGGTATCAGCGTATGTGCAATAAGATGAACCGCCGTGGCTTTAAATACATTGTAGGTGAAGATGCTTTAGGTAGAGAAACTATCACGATTTATAATCCAGAGATTTTATTGGATCAGAAGACAGAAGATGGTGTTGCAACAATGCATCATCCGAATAAGAGAGAAGAGGTGAAACGATTGGAAAATCCTGATAATTTTTAACCTTATATTTTAAACTTTTAAAAAAGCCTTTATAAAATAAAGGCTTTTTTGTTTTGTAAAATTAATAATATTGTTTAATTTTATTTGAGTGTTATTTTTGTTGTAATTTTTCTTTTAAAATTAATTTAAAATTTTATTAAGTTTTGTTTAAATGCCTTTTGGGAATTTATCTTTCTTTATTTTCATTTGTTTAAAAATGTAAATTAAAAAATATAATAAATCGTTTTTTATTTTTTTTATCCTTTTAAATCATTATCTTGTTTAGTTTTTTAAAAAATATTTCAATGTGTTTTTATATTTTTGTTTTGTGCGCTATTTAACATTTATTTTGTTTGCATTAAAGTGGTGCTGTGAAGTCTATCACTTAGAAACAATAATTTAAACTTAAGTTAATAATGTAATTAAGAATTGATTAAATATTTATAATTTATAATGAGGAATATAACCATGTCTCAAATACAAATTATTTCCAAGGAAAGTCACCAAACCCTTGTAAATATAACGGGAAAAACAGTCACATTGCCTTCTGAACCTTCAGTTGTATTAATTAAGGTCTCTGCAAATGATATTTCAGTTGTTAAGAGAGATGGTGTAAATGCGGTTGTAGTATTAAAAAATGGCGAAACAATTATTATTAAGGATTTCTTCAATAATGGTGAAGTAGCAGATAATAGTTTGGTGCTTCAAGGTGAAGATAATCAATTAGTATGGGCACATTTTAAAGATGCGGAAAGTGATGCAGACGCAGATGCAGATGCGGATGCGGATGCCGATTCTGATGATGATCATGAAGGGGCTGTTTATTTAGAAGAAACGCCTGCTGTTGTACCAGCAGCAGCTGCAGCACCTGTTGAAGCAGCAGCATTACAGCCAATTCAGGCTGTGGACCCTTTACTTTATGCAGGCGGTGCTGCGGCGAGTGGTTTTAGTCCATGGTTATGGGCATTACCTGTTCTTGCTATTGGTGGGATTGCTGCAGCGGCAAGTGGTGGGGGTGATGGAGGTGGCAGAGGCAATAGTATAGATAGCACGCCGCCTAATACAGATGGTGTAAAATTTAACATCAACGCAGTGACTGCGGACAACGTGCTGAATGCAGCAGAATCTACAGGCAATGTTACCTTGACAGGAACATTAACCGGTGTACCTGCTGATGCAGCGACTACAGTAGTAACTGTTGTTGTTAATGGAGTAAGTTATACCGCTACGGTGAATGCAGCGAATGGCACCTGGAGTGTCAGTGTTCCAGGTAGTGGCCTGGTCGCAGATGCAGATAAAG
>NZ_BBTF01000038.1:0-37378 GCF_000876115.1 Acinetobacter sp. NBRC 110496 | reverse complement strand
TATTAATAATATATAAAACCGTCTTAGCGCAAAAGCAATAATGATAGCTCAGCCGATCAGCACGATTTCCAAACCTTCGGCTAAGCTAGGCTTTTTATATATTTTGGCGTTACGATAGTTAGGTCAGAAAAATGATTTTTCAAAAAAAAACTTAGCGCAAAAAAACTATTCGAATAATGACAAACAGTGATGATGCAGCAGTCCGTAATCTTTAAGTTCTGCCAGTGTTGGTGAAGTTTCTGTTATTTGCTGTGTAGGAAAATCAAAGCGAGTTCCATCCTGAAAGGGTTCTTGAAACGCCAATTCACTTAAGAAATACCTGTTAGCTTCCGCATGCTGATCAGGGACAAAGCAACAGCTGTATGTATTCTGTATAAATGACCGAGGTAAAATCCTAAAAGGCGTCACTATTTCAGTTGCATTTACCAATACCCTTCCCAAACTACTTTTAGTTGCACTGAGCTTTTGGTCAATATCAGAATGTTTCCGCATACATTGCTGAAAAAAATAAATTTGGTTATATGCAATTAGATCCATAAGGGCCATTAAAAACTGATGAATTCTGGACTGCTCAGCATTTAACTTGAAGGTGATCATTGATTCAATTTTATCAGACTCATCTTTTAGCGTCATATCCTCTTTGATTGTTTTGACTTGAGTCGCTTGCAATGAATACGGATAGAGAAAGTCTGTGCACCCTAAACGCTCAAAGCTTTCATCATCAATTACTACTGGGTTAGCTTCTTTCAGCATTTTAAAAAGCGATTTATTCTGACTGTATATCTGGCAGCACCACTGTTCAAGTAAGCTTTGAAAAAGACCTAAGCGGTTGTTCATCCCGCTGAGTTTAGTATGCTGGATAGATGCTAAATGACCCAAAACCGCCTCATCCTTCAAAATATTTTCATGCGGCTTTAAATAAAACGTCGCTGATAATGGGTTCTCTGGATGTAACCGCTTTAGCTCGACATAATGATCATATAACTTCATTATTTCCTGCTGTTGTAACAAAACATAATTTGCATAACCTACAGCATCACGAGACCGAAGAATAAACGGTTTCATCCAGCACAAAGGATCATGTAACAAATAATAGTTTTTGTAATTCAACACCTTCGAGCCAGCATCTGAATCTTCACTTTTAGTGTTTGACAACAAGTCGCTCTTTGGATTCAGCATGGTAAAAATAGAGGCCACTTTCTGAACTTCAAAAACATGCGGCTGGGGGTACTTCAAAATATAAAATTTGCCGTAGATCGCAGCATCCCCCCAAAACCTATGCGAAAGGTTTAAAGCGTATATTGGAGACTCTGTTTGAATAAAACTATTTCGAATTGCGCCATCCGCTTGGCAGCGGATAAATCCGTTTTTTTTAAGCTGCTGTATAGCGCGATAAATAGATTGTTTGCTTAAACCCGTGGCTCGCTCAATTTCACCAATTCCACACCCTATAACAATCCCAAACGAGTCTGCACCGTAAAGCAACCGTAATAAAACAAGATAACTTCGATAATCAAGATAGCAGTCGATCTCTATTTTTTTAGGTGAATTGCTAATACTTATGCCATCACTCTTTATAAATAAAGTCTGAATTAATTTTAATAAAGGGATCTGCCTAACCATACGCTTATTACTATTTTCTAACCATTCAATAGACGTGGCTGAATCAAGCCTTATATAAGTAAGATTAAGTTGTAAATGACGAACTCTAGACCTTTTTCCAGTTTCAGGAAAATCTATTTTTAATATTCCCTGTTGTTCCAACTCATTCAATACACCCCGTAATTTTTTAACCTGTATGCCGATCACTTTTGATAATTCACCGAGTGGCAATGATGTACTTCCGACTCCAAAATTTCTGATAAACGTGATTAATGCCCAAAAAGCATAGGCTGAAATTTGCCCCTCCACCCTTTGATAGAAAGCCATAAATAGCGCCAAAAAGCGCTGTTCAGAATCCTGAATACTCATGCTAAAAATTCCCACACACCAAGTTCTCCTTTGGGTATATGTATTTTACAGCAATAATGATAGGCATGAAATGATAATTAAAATTTGTTTTTTTAACAGTTACTGTATAATTAATATTTACTTAATATTTAATTACTGATATATAAATGTTAAGTAAATATTTATGAATTGTAAAATGGCACGACCACATTTAACCTTAGATAAATGGCTATCGACTGACACGGACTTAAAAAAAGATTTCTTGGATCAAGAGAGCTACATGAAGGAAAGTCTATTAACTAAGCTTGATAAACCTGGTCAAAAGATTGTTTACATATCTACAAATCACCCCCAACCTAGATCACATGAGAATTTAATATCAGATTCTCTACAAAACCTGGCTAGGACATCCCACATAAACGAAATATTTACAAACCCCCTCATATGTGAGACAACAAATTTTATTATTAAAACTAATGATGAACATTTTTCAATTTTAAAAAAGAAATTCCTTTTATTTAAATACCACTCTGAGAAAAAGAAAGCCAACCGTATCACCAAACAAATAACAATGGACGAAAATATATTAAAACAACTTGAGAAAATTAAAAAAAATTTTAAATTTAAAAGTCTAGATAACTGCTTAGAATTTTTAATTGATGCACATAATTTTAAATTAAGTGAAAAAGATAAAATAATATCAAGACTCAAAAAAGAACAGAATTCAAATCATGATTCTAATTTAAAGCAAGAATTGAAATTAAAGGATGAAAAAATTACAGAACTCGAAAAAGAACTCGTGCACCAAAAAAATATCATCCACGAAAACATGAGCAAATCTGCAAAAGAATTTGAGGAATACCTAATTCAATTGGCTACAAATCAAACCATTGAATTAGAGAAAATTAAAGCTTTTTTAGGCGAGATTAACGAAGCGGATCAACAAAGCATTAACCAAACTCTTGCACGCGAAGCACTTAGTGAAATTGAAACTCAATTGAGAAATGAATGCGCAAAACAAAAGCAATTTTTAACAATCAAAAATCAACCAAATACCAATTATGCTTTAGGGTTTGATCAGCATCATCAATATGGCAATACCGTACAAAATGACGATGAAGTTGTACCAGCTCAAACCTGAGCTAACAGTTACTCATTTCTAGGAGCAAGCAGCAATAGTACACCTCATCCACTTGCTGCCTAAGAACGAGCCCCCTCATCACCTCAATGATATTCACAATTGAACTTGGATAATCTCTTTCAATAAATCAGGACGACGCCTTAAGTGATTGACCAGCACTTCATCGCAATATGCTGTATTAAATGGGAGTTGCTTTTGCTGTGGAAAATACCGCTCTGGATGCTGTAGAAACTGTTCCCATTTTTTATTTTCATTCTGTAATTCCCTGATCTGGTTTAGATAGGTTCTATCCTGAATTTTAAATGACACACCAAAATCATCATCTTCACAGGTGTCTTTATTTTCGTTATTTTTTCTGGCTTCTGTTAAATCTAAAATTTTCTGTTTATTTGTCTCTAATCTGCTTTGAACCCATTGCAAATCAAACTCTCTAAACTTGATTTGCAGCGTGGGTAAAATCAGTTGTACTGCCTGCGAAGCATTTTTAAATCTGCCATTTTTTTGAGCATAACCAGTTAATTCTGAATAGAATATTTCAAGCTTTTTATGCAACAGCGGCGCATATCGTTTTCTTATATTCAAAATTCCATTGATTCTACGCTTCAAACTCGGGTTATAGGTGTAGACTCTACCACCTTCATCAACAATCAACTCAATATATTTATTTAATATTTCAGAATATTTCTCATTAATCTGCTGCTGTCTATAATCACGAATCCCCTCTATTACCGTATTAATTTGACCAAGCAAATTCAGCAAGTCCTGTACCGAATACGTTTCACCAAAGAACTGCATTTGGCTATGCTCTACCATCAGTTCAACCCAAAATTCGCGTTCTGACGCTTCAAACTCAGTCTTTGGGTCAGGATCGCTTATTATTTTATGTTCTCTTAAAAAACGTCCAGCATGATCCAAAAAGCAATTCAGAATTTCATCCTGCAATTGCTCAAAATCAAGAAGTGTGCAATTTCTCATTTATGAATCTAAATAATAGTTTTCAATATGTTATACCACAACTCTAGTAAAATATTATTTCTAATTATTAGTATTACATAAAGACCTACATCAAAAAAATAAGATTAAGACATAGGGATGGTCAGCCTTACTTCAAAGGTGACCCATTCAAATTAAAAAAGTTTTATGTATGGAATACCCACTTCATGAATTGCTTTCAAATTAATACTACCGAACTACTTTTTATAAAGTATCGTTCTATGACCGTTGAACTAATGACAGTAGTTTCTGACTATTATCCCCACCTCAGCAAAGCCGAAGCACTGAGAAAAGCGAATAATCAACAATTCCCTTTCTCAGTATTCAAAATAGATAAAAGTAAACGTGCTCCATTTTTGGTACACATTAAGGATCTTGCTGCTGTCTTGGATAAGCAATATTCAGAGGCATCCAAAGATTTTGCTACGTTTCATCGATGAGGCGTAGCACCTCCTCCAACTGTAAGATATTTCTTCTCGCTTTCACTGATACATAACGCTGTAAACTCCCCCAAGAATCGTGCAAACTTACTTTCTGAATTTCAGGAATAGTAAAACTCTGTTCAGCTAATCGAGTACAGCCTTCATGTCTCAAGTCATGAAATCGTAAATCTTCAATCCCCAAAATTTTACAAGCTTCTCTAAACTCTTTACCCAAACTTTTGGGATTCAAAGGCAATAACAAATTTTCATTATGTCCAAGCTTTAGCATCCGTTCTCGAACTTCTGAATGTTTCAGTCTTTTGATCAGCTCCTTACAAGGATCAAGTACATCAAATGACTTATGATTACCTTTAGAACCATTAGGATTCTTTAAATCATGCACTTTCCACGTTGAATGATGTGGGTCATAATCTCGAAGATACAATCGTGTTAATTCAGCTTCACGTCTGCATGAGAAAATTGCAAACCACATAATCAAATGCATTGGGTATTTAGAGCCATAACGATTTAGCTTCCATCGTTCTGCAAAATACTTCGTCAATGCAATCAATTCATCTCTCGAAGGCAGTCGGTCTCTTTTTTGACTGGAGGATATTTGACGTGTTTTTCTTAACTGAGCAGTAGCCTTATCAAAGCTATTTAAATCAATATCCATTTCCCACATAACAGCAGCATGAGAAAGAACACCTCTGATATGTAAAAGCTCATGTTGCAGTGTACTAGTCGCAATAGGTTCAAGATCGAGGTACGGAATTCCACCCTTCCTTAAAGCCACATGCTCGGCCAAATGTACTGATTTTATTTTTGTGATAATATTGCGCGCAATTGGTAGCTTCTTAATTAAGAGCAGAGAATAGCGTTTCGTCCTTCCGTACTCGCTCCCGACTTCATCCAAATATTTATCTATGGCATCTGATAAGGTCAGATCAATCAACTTTTCTTTGCCAAGCAAAATATCAGGATTTTCTTGAATTTCGACTTCTCGTTTCTTAATCCAGTTTTCAGCTAATTTCTTTGAGTGAAATGTTTTACTTTCAGAAAAAGCAGGAAAGCCCTTTCGAGTGATTCGAATCGCAGCACGATAGTTAACTTTGCCATCTGCACCTTTCCTTGCTGTAATTGACCCCATAATTTACACCAAAAGCTATTTTTTCTATTATGGTGTAAAATTTGGTGTAAATGCAAACGGATTCACCCATCTAAACACAGGTTCAAACAGATTCTCGCAGGTTGCAGAATATAGATTAAAGGTATGATTTTTAATGACTATTAACAAAAACATTGAAAACACTCAATCTCCGAGAATCAGTGTTGCCCCGATGATGGATTGGACTACCAAAGACTATCGTTTCTTTGCCCGCCTGTTTAATCCCAATGTGGTGCTCTATACCGAAATGGTAACTACGGGTGCGATTATTTATGGTGGTGCCAATCGCCATCTCGACTTCAATCAACAAGAACAGCCAATTGTGCTGCAACTCGGTGGTTCTAATCCACAAGAGTTAGCCACCTGTACCAAAATGGCTGAAGACTGGGGCTATAACGAAGTCAATCTCAATGTAGGCTGTCCAAGCGATCGCGTACAAAACAATAAGATTGGTGCTTGCCTTATGGCGGAACCTGATCTGGTGGCTGAATGTATTCACAGCATGCAAAAAGCGGTATCAATTCCCGTCACAGTGAAACATCGTATCGGGATTGATGACATGCATTCTTATGAAGAGATGCTGCATTTTGTTGATACGGTTGCGACAACAGGCTGCACTCATTTTATTGTGCATGCACGTATTGCCATCTTGCAGGGCCTATCTCCAAAAGAGAACCGTGAAGTTCCACCTTTACGCTATGAGGATGTCTATCGTCTTAAACAAGAACGTCCGCATCTCACTATTGAAATTAATGGTGGCATCAAAACTTTTGAAGAAACACAGCAACATTTGCAGCATGTCGATGGCGTAATGATTGGTCGTGAAGCGTATCACAATCCTTACCTGCTTGCAGAAATGGGGCAACTCTGGAATTTGCAAGCACCTGATCGTTTTGAAATCATGCAGCAAATGATGCCTTATATTCAGCAGCGTGTGGCTGAAGGCGCACCGTTGTCGATTATTACCCGTCATATTTTGGGCTTATTCCAAAATCTGCCAGGCGCACGTAAATGGCGACAAGCCCTCAGTGGTGGCAATGCTAAAACCATCACCGATATTGAACATGCCATTCAGAATATTCAGGCAGCCATGCAACGTACTGAAGACTATCTTAAAGAGCATCAACGCTAAGCTGAGGCGCTAGGCATAACTTTTATGCATGGGTACAAAGCGTAACCCACTCTGTTCGATTACTGCTGAGCTTGCTGTAAAGCCGAACTTCTCATAAATCACTTGAGCATAACAACTGGAATTCACTGTTATGCTTGAGTGTGATGTCGCAATTTTATTTTCCAGAAACTGCCAAAGTTGACGACCAATTCCCTGACGCTGTACCCGTTGATCTACAAAAAAATGTAGGATATGTGCAGGCTGCCGATATGCAATAACACCCATCAGCTGAGTGTTTTGCTCAAAAACGAAGTATTCAATATTCGGCATTTCCATTAATTTATGAATCATGCTTTGACTAAATTTATCTGCCCCCTCTGCATTCAAAGCAAAATCTGTGATATATGGCCGAATTAATTGTACGATCTGATCCAGATCAGATGATGTTGCCAGACGGATCATTTTAAGCTCTTCTTCTCATATTATTTAAATAAACAATAGCTTATAACAATATCAACCTCAAACCTAATCAGATAGACCGCATTAAAACGACTACTTTTTAGTCAAAAATGAAATATAATCTTACAAATCATTTTATTTAAACTAACTAGCAAACAAATTACTGATAATGAAAAAGATTCTTAACTAGTATTTTAAGCTAAGTGAACGATCCAGCAGCCCAATTGTTATATTATTACGTTACATTTGAGTTTTTTTAAGATTTATCGCTTACTATGAGCGCCGTAACAAATTCTGGCACACGTTCAGTTGTTTTGAAAATGCGGTAGAGATTCACAATGATTTATGATGTACCTTCAGTCGATCACAGTATGATTCACCCACCTATGCAACAGGTGGTTATTCCTTATCGAGAAATGCCGAAGCCTGCATCAGTGCCAGCAATTGATGTGAATAAATTCTCTCAGAAACTGGCGAAACGAGCTTCTTATCGCAGCTCATCACAATGCGCTAAGTTCGTTAGAATTGCCTTACAATCGGCTGGTGCCAATATTGATCAGCATCCTGTTGCGGCATCAGACTGGGGTCGTACCCTACAGCAGATTGGCTATCAAGAAATCACACCTGAATTTAATAACCCTCAACCCGGTGACATTTATATTATCCATCGCACCAAAAAACATCGCTATGGACATATTGCAGGATTTACAGGTTCACAATGGGTTTCCGATTTTAAACAAACCAGTTATGACGTCTATAAAGACCCAAATGTGACTTATACCTATTACCGCTTAGCACCTCAATATCCGCAAGCCTAATACATGACATGGCAATTTAAGCCCTGATTTTATCCAGTTTCTTTAAGACTTCAGCCACCGCCACCATGGCAAAGCTTGAAGTCACCACGACTGCCGAGCCATAGCCACCGCAACGCAATCCAGCGCTCGGACACACCTCTGCACTGGAAAATGGATTGTCGATCGAATAAACACACGTAATACCAAACTTCTCTTTGGGCTTTTTGCAAATCCCTTTAGAACGCAGCTGTGTTCTTAACTTTGCCAACATCGGGTCTTGTTCAGTCTTGGATAAATCTGCGACGCGAATCTTTAACGGATCCAGTTTGCCCCCTGCTCCCCCTGATACAATCAACGGAATCTTGTTAAAGCGGCAATGTAGCATCAAGGCAAGTTTGGCTTTGACATCATCGATACAATCTAAAACAATGCTTGGAACTGGATTTAAAATCTGTTTGACATTCTCTGGCGTCAGATAGTCATCAATCACATTTACTTTCATTCTTGGATTGATCTGACGGCAACGCTCCGCCATCACTTCAATTTTTTCTTGCCCTAGCGTCGAGCTCATGGCGGGGAGTTGACGATTGATATTGGAAGCAGCGACCACATCCATATCAACTAAAGTCAACTCACCAATGCCTGTGCGTGCCAGTGCTTCAACCGCCCAACTGCCTACACCGCCAATACCAATAACCATGACATGACTACGTTCATAATGCGAAAAGGCATTGTCTCCATAAATTTTGGCAACACCAGCAAAACGGCGCTCATATTCATCATTTACAGGAACATCAGTCATAACAGTTGCGATCTATCTTTTCAGTCAAACTGCTATTTTAGCGTGTTTAAAGCCGTTTAGGTGAGCTTGATGAAACTTTGCTTGGTGATTGGCCTTGGCGATTTAAAATCAGTAGCAGCATAAAAACCATGAAGCTCATAGATAAAGCTAAAAGGTTGGCATTCATCCAACCAAGACTACTCAAAATCGGCGCAGGTAAAAACGCGCCTAGAGTTGCAAACAAGGCAATTCCAGTTTCATTGATGCCTTGGATACGATGTTTTTGTTGTTCATTTAAACCGGCCAATAAAGTAGATGCGCCTGAATAAGCAAAGTTCCAGCCCACACCAAGCACAATCAGTGCCGCATTAATATAAAACCCAGCCTGTCCCAGCACTGGAATCAAGGACGACAGCATCAGCAGTACAAAACCAATATAAATGGTGTTATGTACTCCCCAGTGTTGAATCAGTTTAGACACAAAGAAGGATGGAATAAACATGGCCAAGACATGTAGCTGAATCGAGATCGAAGCATAGTGAAATGAATGATGCTCCTTTAAATGCAATGAAGACATAATCATCATCACATTCATAATATAGTAGGCAAAAGCACCGCTGATGACGGCTGCAATAATCAACGTGCCCGGCAATTTGGCACGCTGAGCGGGTTCAATCACAACGTCTTGCGGTGTCTGTTGGCGTTGAAACTTTTGATTCCATAAATACAAAGTTGGAGACAGCAACAGCGCCAAGACACTAAAAATTAAATAGATCGCAGTAAAATCAGGTAATCCTTGCACCTGTTGAAATTGGATTGCCAGCATCGGTGCAATAATGGCGGCAATCACGCCACCCGAAATCACCATAGCTGTGGCCTTGGGAATCAGCTCGGCAGCCAGACGATCGGAAGCAGCAAAGCGATAAAAATTTGCAGTCGAGATAAATAAACCCAGAGAAAAATGGCTTAGACATAATAGATAAAACTGTTGTTGCTGTAAGGCCAGATAACCAAGAACACCCGCCAAGAACAGACAGACACAACCAAATTGGAAGACCACATGTCGACCTAACTTTTTCATCAAAAACGAAAAGATAAAGGTGGTCAGTAACATCGCCAAAAACTGCAAGCCATAAGGAACTGTCGCTAGAACCTGAGTTGGTGCAAGTTTCAAACCGACAATCGCCGCCACAGTCACTGACAAAACTGCTGCAATTAAATTAAAAGCCTGTGCAGCCAAAAGATAATAAACATTACGGGGTAATTGATTCAAAGCCTTTATCCAATTTAATCAAGCCTGATTACCTTAACGCTGAGTGCTTGAAACTGAAACAAAAAAAGATGAAAGACCAGCTTTCATCTTTGATTGAGACGATGTTCTAAGGATTATGCAGCAATCAAATTGCGTAGCACATAATGCAAAATGCCACCTGCTTTAAAATATTCCACCTCATTCAAGGTATCAATACGACATAACACTTTAAACTGGTCTTGACTGCCATCTTCTCGTAGCACCTCAACATCCAGCGTCTGATGTGGCTGAATATCATCAGATAGCCCATGAATCGAAAGCACTTCACGCCCAGTCAGATTTAAGGATTGACGGGTTTGACCCTCCACAAACTGTAAGGGCAATACTCCCATACCAACCAGATTCGAACGATGAATCCGTTCAAAACTTTCGGCAATGACGGCTTTAATGCCCAATAAATTGGTGCCTTTTGCCGCCCAGTCACGTGACGAACCCGTACCATACTCCTTACCCGCAATAATCACCAATGGCGTTTGCTGTTGCTGATAAAGCATGGATGCATCGTAAATCGCTAGCTTTTCACCTGTTGGGATGAAGATGGTATTGCCCCCCTCTTCACCATCCAGCATTTCATTCTTGATGCGGATATTGGCAAACGTCCCGCGCATCATCACTTCATGATTACCGCGTCGAGAACCATAAGAGTTGAAGTCTTTGGGTTCAACCCCTTGCTGCTGTAGATAACGCCCAGCAGGACTGTCTTTCTTGATGTTTCCTGCTGGAGAGATATGATCGGTGGTGACCGAATCTCCCAATACCGCCAAGATTCGTGCTTGTTCAATATTGTTAATTGCTTTAGGGGGTTGATTAATTTCTTCAAAAAATGGTGGGTGACGAATATAGGTCGAGTTGTCTTGCCATGCATAGGTCTGGCTTTGCGGAATCTGGATCGCTTGCCAAGCTGCATCTCCATCAAACACCGCTGCATATTCCTTATGGAACATGTCGGTATTGACCTTCTGCAAGACTTGATCAATTTCAAGCTGGCTTGGCCAGATGTCTTTCAAATAGACATCTTGCCCAGTTTGATCTTGTCCGATTGGCTGGCTGGTTAAATCGGTCCGAATATTCCCTGCCAGACCATAGGCTACCACGAGCGGTGGTGAAGCCAACCAGTTGGTTTTGACTAAAGGATGAACACGCCCTTCAAAGTTACGGTTGCCTGAAAGCACCGAAGCCACATTCAGATCATGACACTGAATCGCTTCCTCAATCGGTTCAGGTAAAGGTCCAGAGTTACCAATACAGGTGGTACAACCATAACCGACCAAGTTATAACCCAACTCATCCAAGTACGGCGTTAAACCTGCTGCTGCCAGATAATCAGTCACCACTTTGGAACCTGGCGCCAGTGAGCTTTTCACCCAAGGTTTACGTTGCAAGCCTTTTTCAATGGCTTTTTTGGCCAGCAGCCCCGCCGCCAACATCACACTTGGATTCGAGGTATTGGTACATGAGGTAATCGCGGAAATCACCACATCGCCGTCATTTAGGGGATATGATTTTCCGTCGATGGTACAAGCAGGTTGTTCATGGGCTAAATTGGCTTTTTGTGCACCGCCCCCACCTTCATTTTCCAAGCGCTCCTTCGCTTCTTTGGCGGGTTTAAGATTCAGTTCCATCAACGCATTAAAGGTTTTCGGAACATCGCCCAACAAAACCCGATCTTGTGGACGCTTTGGTCCTGCCAGACTGGCTTGTACCGTACTCATATCCAAGCTGAGCGTATCAGTAAAAATTGGCTCATCACCGGTATGACGCCATAAGCCTTGCTCTTTACTATAAGCTTCGACCAAATCGATACGGTCTTGTTTGCGTCCCGTCAATGCCAAATAACCCAGCGTCACCTCATCAATCGGGAAGAACCCACAGGTCGCGCCATATTCTGGGGCCATATTGGCAATGGTGGCACGATCGGCCAAAGGTAAATCAGCCAGCCCATCGCCATAAAACTCAACAAATTTTCCAACCACACCTTTTTGACGCAGCATCTGGGTAATGGTTAAAACCAAATCCGTGGCGGTAATGCCTTCCTTTAATTTGCCTGTCAGTTTGAAACCAATCACTTCTGGAATCAGCATCGATACAGGTTGTCCTAGCATCGCTGCCTCCGCCTCAATCCCGCCGACACCCCAACCAAGCACGCCCAGTCCATTGATCATGGTGGTATGTGAATCTGTCCCCACCAAGGTATCTGGAAAGGCAAAAACCTGACCTTCATCATCACCTAACCAGACGGCTTGCGCTAAATATTCTAAATTGACTTGGTGGCAAATCCCTGTACCCGGTGGCACTACACTAAAGTTGTTAAAAGCAGATTGTCCCCAACGAAGGAATTGATAGCGTTCACCATTCCGCTGCATTTCGATTTCAACATTTTCTGCAAAAGCATCGTCATCGGCAAAATGATCGACCATCACCGAGTGGTCAATCACCAAATCCACTGGAGATAAAGGGTTAATCAGGTTGGGATCACCACCTGCCTGTGCCATCGCAGCACGCATCGCAGCCAGATCCACCACCGCAGGAACACCCGTGAAATCCTGCATCAGTACCCGTGCCGGTCGATATTGAATTTCTTGATCTGAACGTTTACTTTTCTGCCAATCGACCAGTGCTTGAATATGTTCTACTTTTACACTTTTTTGGTCTTCAAAACGGAGTAAATTTTCTAGCAAAACCTTTAAAGACTTCGGTAATCGTTCAATATTACCGAGTGTTTGAGCCGCTCGCGCCAAGCTAAAGATTTGATAAGAGGTCGAACCGACGCTGAGTGTTTGTAATGCATTGAAACTATTGATTTTGCTATATCTGGCCATAAGGTTGCCCTCCCAGTATTGGCTGATGTGATTATTATGAAATTGTTCTTTTAATGTACCCCTGTTTAGAAAAGCATGTGTTCCCTTTTAGTATCTTATTTTTAAAAAGATTATTTGCTTATTCTCTTAAAATTTAAGTTGTAGCGCTGCCAATGAATTGTGCCAGAGTTGTGCGGCAAGCTGAAGCTTAGGCTGGTCAAGGGTCTGGGCCAAACGCTCCAGAACATAAGGTAAATTAACTGGGGTATTGCGGGTACGATGCTCGGTCGAAGTTTGGCAACACAGCGGTGTCATATCTGGACAATCGGTTTCGATCACCAAGTTTTCACTGCCTATCGCTTGTACCACTTGATGCAGTTTTTTGGCATTCGGATTGGTAATTTGTCCTGTTACCCCAATTTTAAAACCCAGTTTCACTAAGGCTTTGGCTTCTTCCACGCCACCACTAAAGGCATGAGCGATGCCCCCTAATTTGAATTTTTGGGCTTTTAAAATCGCAATGCTTTCCGCATGTGCTTTACGGATATGTAACAGCACCGGTTTTTGATATTGTGTTGCCAATGCCAATTGTTCAATAAAATAATGCTGCTGCTTTGCAAATAGTTCGGGCTGTTTATGCTGTTTTAAAAAGGTATCCAGCCCAATTTCACCCACTGCCACACAATCATGCTGCTGTAACACCTGCTCAAGTCGCTGTAAATGTTCGGTTTGGTGTTGCTCAATATAGAAAGGATGTAAACCCGGGGCCAGATAAGATCGCGGCACATTTTCCCAAGCGAGTAATTGTTGATGAGTCTGAATCAATTCATCAAATCGTGATTCCAGAAAACCGATTAACACCAACGCTTCGACCCCCACCCGTTTTGCTTGCTCAGCCAGATGTTGCCGATCATGATCGAAATCGGCAACATCAAAATGGGTATGGGTATCAAACAGTTGCATTAGCTTTGACTTGGCGTACTTGCAGCGGGTGTAGAGGCTGCTGGCGGATCAATTTTTGGTAAATATTCAGGTTTTAACACACCTTGTAACTCACTGAATGGAATCACTAAACGAGGCAAACCAACCACATACGGGCCAATCTCATATTCACCATATTGTAAAATCAGGCCTTGTTCGCCCAAGAGGAAATTATCGGTAACTTGAAATGGCCATGCCTGTTCATATTCCTTCGGATCTGTTGCCAGTTTGGAATCCACAATCCAGGTTTTAAAGGCTTCATGTGCCAATTTATCTAAGCTTGCTTTTTGCTTTGGTAATAACAAATCATGCAGTTTAATCTGTTTTTGACTCACCAGATCAAAGTTGTAATAGCGTTGTGAGGTCGCGCCATGTGCTCCCCCCAAGTAACTGCTGCTAATCAACACAACCGTCGCCAAAGTTCCTTTCGGTCGTAAAATCTTGGGCTTGATCATCAAGCTAATCTGATGACTACTACTGAGCGCCTTTAACTCTTCATCTATTTTCACAAAGGCATTGGCATAAGCTTGTGCCTGAGCATCTAGACTTGATTTGTCCTCGGCAGTTTTAGGTGTAGAAGCGGCAGACGTGTCCGCATCCACCACATCTAAAATCTTGCTCAGTTGTTCAAGAATTTGCTGATCCAGTAATTGATCAATAAAAGGGAAATTACTTTGTAATCGCTCAACGGTAAAATCTGGACAACTATTACCTTTGCACTCAGGTAAATTCACCTGTAACTTCACCGTTTCACCGCGTAAAACTGGCTCGGCGGGTTGCTGTACTGCAGGAGGATCTGTCGGTTTATCCTGTGATTCCTTCGGCTCTGATTTCGGCTGGCAAGCGGCAAGCAAAATTGCACAAGCAAGAACGCTATATTTAAAAATTGTTTTCATTTAAAACCTATCAGCATTGTTATTACACAGGATTTTTAAATGCTATCGAACTTATCGTAAAACCGCTACCAGCACATGCAATTTCTATACGAAACTCGAGCAAGTAAATCAAAACATTTTTTGATAGATTTCAGGTTGCAGCATCTGTTTGCTTTGTTCAGTCGTGAGGTAGATATCCAGTTGAGGTGCATCTTTACTAATCTCATTGGCCCGGTAGTGTAATCCTATCCCTTCACCATCAAAGAACCAATCCGCCTGTCCCCAATACAGTTTTTTCGCGACTTGTTTTTTGACTTCTGCCGATTGTTTCTCGACCCATGTTTGATAGTGGGTTTGAATAATCTGGTTTAAAGCATTTTGCTGATTTTTCTGAATCACATCCAGAATACTGACACTTTTTTGTAATTTACGATCGGCTACAAAGAAATAAAAACGATCTTTCACCGCGATATCTTCCTGTTGCGTATCTACTCCGACTTGCAGCAACACATATTGATTACGCTGTGAAGCAATACGCGTGCTGAGATGCAGCTCATAAGCTTTATTCTTGGAATATTTATCCTGCCATTCATCCGACTTCTTTACATAGGCATTCACGGCTTGCTGTAAGGTTAAATTCTTGTTCTGCTCGATTTGTTGTTGAATCACATTGGCCTGATTTTTGGCAATCCACGCATTGAGCCAGTCATCTTGAGTTTTGATGGTTTGAATATCGACATCAATACAGTTCTTCTTTTCACAGAATGGCAAAGCATAATCGGCTTTGGCTTCTTTCATATTTAAGTATGGGAGAACATCTGCTTTTTCGACCGATGACGCCGCCAGTTTGCTTTCGGCGGTATCGGCCTTATTTTTATCTGGATGATCACATGCGGTTAAAGCCATTATGCCAATCATCATAATGACAGCTAAAAGTGGTTTTAAAGTGTTCATTGTATCATCCTTTATTTTAATCCCTCCCAACCTCCCTTTATAAAAGGGAGGAGCATCACGAATCTAAATAGTTATAGAACTCGTGAAAAAGTCCCTCTTACATAAAGAGAGACTTAGGGAGATTCTAGTGTTCTCGTGTGTTACGGAACTGAATATCTGGCCAGCGTTCTTGCATTAACTGCAAGTTTACACGACTTGGTGCCAGATAAGTCAGATGACCACCGCCATCCACTGAAAGCTGGTCATGTGCTTTTTTCTTAAATTCATTCAGAATTTTGTCATCATCACAATGCACCCAGCGCACGGTATGTACACTGACTGGTTCATAAAGACAATCGACCTTATATTCTTCTTTTAAGCGGTAAGCCACCACATCAAACTGTAACACACCGACCGCGCCGACAATCAGGTCATTACTGATTTGTGGCATAAACACTTGGGTTGCACCTTCTTCAGACAACTCTTTCAAACCTTTTTGCAATTGCTTGGATTTCAAAGGATCTTTTAAGCGCACGCGGCGGAACATTTCAGGGGCAAAGTGTGGAATCCCTGTGAAATGCAGATCTTCACCACTGGTAAAGGTATCTCCAATCTGAATGGTTCCATGGTTATGCAAACCAATGATATCACCCGGCCAAGCTTCTTCCAGATGCTCACGCTCACCTGCAAGGAAGGTTAATGCATCACTGATACGCACATCTTTACCAATACGCACATGATTCATTTTCAAGCCTTTTTCATATTTACCTGAGCAAATACGCATAAAGGCAATACGGTCACGATGCTTTGGATCCATATTGGCTTGAATCTTGAAAACAAAGCCTGTAAAGCCTTCTTCATTGGCTTCAACAATACGTTCTTGTGTTGGATGTGCTTTCGGCTCTGGCGCCCAGTTGATAAAGGTATCCAGAACATGATCCACCGCAAAGTTACCTAACGCTGTACCAAACAATACTGGGGTTTGTTTACCTTGCAAGAAGAGCTCACGGTCGAGTGGCTCATTGGCCATTTGTACCAATTCAAGTGATTCTTCAAATGAAGACCAAGCCAACTCACCGACTTTTTCACGAATATCGGCATGGTCATAGCCATCACGTACTTCGATATCGGTAATGGTTGAACCAAAACCTGCTTTATAAACATAAAGTTTATTTTCAAGCAGGTTATACACACCGGCAAAGTCACGTCCCATTCCCAACGGCCATGTAATCGGTACACAACGGATGTTCAAGACATTTTCAATTTCGTCGAGTAACTCTAAAGGCTCACGGATTTCACGGTCCATTTTGTTGACGAATGAAATGATCGGCGTGTCGCGCATACGACACACTTCCATCAATTTAATGGTCCGTTCTTCGACACCTTTTGCCCCATCGATCACCATCAAGGCGGAGTCAACGGCAGTCAGGGTACGATAGGTATCTTCCGAGAAGTCTTCATGTCCCGGAGTATCGAGTAAGTTAATGGTGTGCTTTTTATAAGGAAACTGCATCACCGACGTGGTAATCGAAATACCACGTTCTTTTTCCATTTCCATCCAGTCTGATGTTGCTGAACGGTCAGACTTACGGCTTTTAACCATCCCCGCAACCTGAATTGCCTTCCCCCATAACAACAGTTTTTCTGTCATGGTGGTCTTACCCGCATCGGGGTGGGAAATAATAGCAAAAGTCCTACGAGCCTTTACTTCTCTAGCTAATTCATCTTTAAACATAAGAAAAATCTACAATATGTACACAGTTATGTACACATTTCTAAATATGTACTAAAACTGAAAAAGTGGGAATTCAAAATTGGCATAATTGTAGCAGATTTAGAGTTGTATAGGCATAGGTGGAAATCCAGTGGCTTTTTTTTGGGGGGAGAAAACACCTAGTTTTATAAACTCAATTTATCTCTTTGCTTCGGACTTTTCGGCTTATCGGGAATTGATGTTTGCTGGATTAACAGGACACTCTTACTTAGGAGATTCTAGGCAGGCAACTTGTAAAAGTCCTCTGCCATTTGATTTGGTGCATTATTGTAGCAATCGCCTTTTATACTCATCGAAGCCTGAAATCCATATTTTTCAATCATATTGCGATATTCATGGCTACAATATTGGCTTCCTCTGTCCGAGTGAACGATTAATTTTCGAGATGGTTTATGATTGCCAACAGCCATGCTGAGAGCATTGCAAATAAGTTGGGCTGTCATCCGTTCACTTAAGTTATAAGCAACTACCTGTTTAGTACAAAGGTCTTTTAAAGCTGCTCGATATAACTGTCCTTCGGCTGTCCAAATGTACGTTATGTCACTGACCTATGCTTGATTCGGGGTTTCCATTGAAAATTGTTGATCTAGCAAATTATCGTAGACAGAACGCTTGTGGTCACTATTCCTAGTTCATTTAAAACGCTTATGGCACTTACAATACAATTGATTTAACCTTTTGATACAACGGACTGCATACGCGCTAATTTGAATGCCTTGTGATTGTAAGTATCTCGTTAAGCGAATATGGCCATAACTTTCTTTAGTTTCTTAATGGGCGATTTTGACCAAGATAGTCTGCTGATATGTTTGAATCTTTCGTTGGCTTAAACCTTGTTTAAGCCAATCATAAAACCTTGATATTGAAAATTTTAGTAGTCTAGCCATCATCGTCGTTGGATATCTATTTTTTTATGCTCTTTCATATAAGCTTACCTCACTAATTTTCCTTGCCAAAGTACGCTACTGCTTTTTTTAGGGATTCTCTTTCCATTTCAGCAGTTTTGAGTTGTTGTTTTAGCTTTTTATTCTCTTCAAGCAGCGCAACGAGATAGGGTAAATATTGTTGTGTACCCGCTAATGTCCCTGCTTTGGATTTCTTGTGTCAATTGGAAAGAGTCTAGATGAAATTCCAAGTAGTCTTGCTGTTTCTGAAACAATGGGTACATCTTTATAAAATGCTTTAGCTAATGAACGGTACAGCATGGTTGATTCAGTACAATTTTCAAAGATAGTACGTGTACGGCCATCTTTACGGAAACGTTTACCATCAACTGTTTTAGCTTCAGAAGTCAAATTAATATCTGCTAAATAAACTAATAAGCCGCTTAAAATATAGTAATTACTTTCAACTAGTTATAACCCAAGTTTTGGCATAATGCAGTGACTGAAAGCTTCTTCCATACGTTAAAAGGTCACGTGGTACATGGGAGCGTTTTTTCGACTCGAAAAGAAGTGAATGCTGTCTGTTTGACTATATTTCGATTTATTATAATCGGGTCAGAAGACATTCTGCAAACGGCTGGTTAAGCCCAGAAGCGAAGCCTTTGAATAGAAATATTTCAAAAATTTAGAGGTATCAGTTGTCCACAATAC
The DNA here is from genome assembly GCF_000876115.1 of Acinetobacter sp. NBRC 110496. Classification (NCBI taxonomy): domain Bacteria; kingdom Pseudomonadati; phylum Pseudomonadota; class Gammaproteobacteria; order Moraxellales; family Moraxellaceae; genus Acinetobacter; species Acinetobacter sp. NBRC 110496. Next base: position 18,288 of record NZ_BBTF01000038.1, on the reverse strand, counting down.
TGTCTAGGATCAACGGTTCATATGTTATTATGTAGTGAGGTATACAATTATTAAGATAACGTTATGGAAATAGTAAATACAAAATTACTAGCTGGAGCTTTTATGGCCCTAACTTTAACTATGCTTAGCCCTGCCGTACTTGCAAATGATAACAATGATATACGAAAGACTGTTGTAGTTAAGTTTGCAAAAAAAGCTTACTCTGCAAATTATTACGGAAGGATAGATGGATACAAGTATGATTCCTACAAATTTTATGCTAAAAAAGGGCAAAAGTTAAAAGTGACGTTGACTGGAGGAAATGTTGAAACTTACTTATGGGGTAATCAATTAAAAGACTCCATCAATCTTGGAGAATATTCTCCAGAGCTTGATAATAATGGTATTTATATTTTACCTGCTTCAGGTGAGTATGAAATTAGAGTATTTCAACCTAGATCACAGGCAAGAAAAGATAAAAAACCTCAATACTGGATGAGTATTAACATTAAATAAGGACTTGCTAGATTCGTTTAAGTTTTATACAAGGGTTCAAAAACTATTGCCAGTTAAACTGGGGCGTGATTTTTACGTATATGTGTTTATGTTAGTAAAATGATATAGATTACTTGTTTAATACCCCGAGGAATAATTTAATCTTGCTGTGCGTTAGTCACGTTTCTTTCTTTCAAAAGTTGATTATATCTTTCAACGTAACCGTCATGATATTTAATCTCTTTTGATAAGAATTTACAGTGGAAGAACAGGCGAAACTTGTCTTAAATAATGGTAATTCGTTATCTTTAAAATAGAGAACGCCCGATGAAATTCATTGGGCGTTTAATTTAAATAAGTGTCAGCTTATTTTTTAACTAGATGTACTTGTCAATCACGACTCTTTTTCTAAATTGCCTTTAAAAATCAATCTTGCTATTTTTGACTTTTCACACCATTTTGTTCAATTTGTACTGCGGCTTGCCAGCTAGGTAGTTGGCTTAAACCTGCTACATAACGTTGGATATGGGGATAATTTTCACCTTGTCCCATATGATGAACTAAAGCATGTAATCCAAAGCCCATCATAAAGTCAGCACCGGTTAAACGGTCTGCGACTAGAAATTCTTTATCTTTTAAATATTCATTTAAATAGCTAAATACTTTATCGAACTCAACTTGAGTATAATTTTCTAGAAATACCAACTTCGTACCCTGCTTGGTTTCTATCGCATTAAACGTTTTTAACAAAAATGGCAGCATGGCAGAGCTTTCTGAGAAATGAATCCACTGTAGATAATCGACATAGGTAGGTTCATCCATATCTGGTGCTAAATGCGGCGCAAGTTGCTGAATTAATAACTCAACGATTGCTCCTGACTCTGCAATAACTTTGCCATCCCATTCCAATACTGGAGATTTCCCTAAAGGGTGAATGGTTTTTAAAGAGTCAGGGGCCAAATGCGTGCTTGAGTCACGATAATAGCGTTTCAGCTCATAGGGCTGCTTGATTTCTTCAAGTAACCACAAAATGCGAAAAGAACGTGATTGATCTAAATGATGTAGTGTAATCATGATAATTTTTAAATTTTTAAATTTTTAAATTTTTAAATTTTTAAATTTTTAAATTTTTAAATTTTTAAATTTTTAAATTTTTAAATTTTTACAACGACTTTGCCAAAGTTTTCGCCTTTCAACATACTATTGAAAGCATTGATCGTGTTATCTAAACCTTGCACCATATGCTCTTTATATTTGATTTTTCCGTCTTTCAACCATTCAGACATTTGCTGATAGAATTCCGGATACTGACTGCCATAATCATCAAAAATAATAAAGCCTTGCATGCGAATACGCTTTTTTAAAAGGGTGGAAATAAAGCCCGGTAAACGGTCTGGGCCTTGTGCTTGCTCGGTAGCGTTATACTGGGAAACCACACCACACACCGGTACACGTGCCGCAGAGTTAAGCAATGGCCATACCGCATCAAACACTTTACCCCCTACATTCTCATAATAAATATCAATACCGTTGGGAACTGCTTGTTGTAATTGTTCTGCAAAATTTTCATCATGATGATTGATACAAGCATCGAAGCCGAGTTCTTCTACTGCATAACGACATTTTTCAGGCCCACCTGCGATGCCAACCACGCGACAACCTTTAATTTTGCCAATCTGTCCAACCGTAGCACCAACAGGTCCCGTTGCAGCGGCAACGACCAAAGTTTCACCAGCTTTAGGCTGACCAATGTCCAACAACCCCATATAAGCAGTAAATCCTGGCATTCCCAAAATACCCAATGCCCAAGATGGATGTTCAGGTTGCATACCTAAGCTTTGACATGCAGTCCCATTAGAAATTGCGTAGCCCTGCCAGCCATTTCCTGAAAGAACCCACTCGCCTTCTTTGAATTTTGGGTTTTTAGAGGCCACCACTTGACTGACTGTTCCACCGATCATCACTTCGCCAATTTCAACCGGTGCTGCATATGAAGGAGCGTCACTCATGCGACCACGCATATAAGGATCGAGTGACAAGTAAATGGTTTTTAACAATATCTCGCCTTGTTTAAGTTCATTGAGTTCAACTTGTTCAATACGAAAATCGCTGTGTTTTGGCTCACCCACTGGCCGTTTAGCTAAAACGATGCGTTGATTAATAACTGTTTTCACACATATAACTCCATGTTTTATTTAGAAGTATTTCTCTTCACAATCAAAAATTATGATTAAAATTTCTTTACATCCATTGTAGATGAGTTATAATAAAAAACAATACGACTGGTCTATTTTTTACAATAGAGTAAATAATTAATATGAAGCCTACTCCTATTAAAAAGTCTGAAGCGAAGCGCTTACACATTCTTAACACCAGTTCAGACCTGATTTTGCATAAAGGTTTTACTGGCGTAGGATTACAGGAAATTTTACAGAGCTGTGAAATCCCTAAAGGCTCGTTTTATCATTATTTCCAATCCAAGGAAGCTTTCGGATGTGAATTGGTACAGCATTATGTAGACAATTACCAAGTCCGTTTAAATGATGTATGGCGTAGTGATAAATCCCCTTATCAAAAGCTGATTGAGTATTTTAATTTATGGATAGAAGATCCTGAAACACAGTGTGGTTGGGCGGATAGCTGTTTAATTGTGAAACTTGCCGCAGAAGTTGCCGATCTATCCGAAGATATGCGCTCCATTATGTCCGCTGGCGTCGATGATGTAATCCAACGTATTGCTGGCTTAATTGATTTGGGAAAACAGGATCAGTCTATCCAAGCAGATACTGAGGCCTCGACCTTGGCACAAGTACTTTACCAAATGTGGTTAGGTGCAGCATTACTGAGTAAGTTGCAAAAAGATAAAACACCATTACATCAAGCTCTGAGTGCAACTAAATTTCTATTAAAAAGTGAAGATTCATAAAAATTAAATTAAATATCAACTACAAAATTAATAATTCATGATAGCAGTCCAATGATTACTTATTATTGTGTTGCTATTAGATCAATTAACAATCCATGAGTATAGCGCACAATGAATTCTCCTCCTAAAGCCCTCATGACTCGTATTTTAGTCGGATATTTAGGTTTATATCCCACACTATTACTGGTACTCACTTTATTAAAGCCAATTACTGAGCATCAAAGTTTCCCGATGATGGTGTTGATTGAAGTCATAGTATTAGTGCCAGTAACGCAACTGATTTCTTTCCCACTGGCAGGTTGGCTCATTACACAGCTAAAAAATTTTAAGAACTTGTTTTAAGAAGAAATTGTGCTGGCAACAGCAATCCTAAGTCGTTATTTTGCCAACCACAAAGGTTGGCAAAATAACTCATTAAGTCAATATTAATCTGCGTAAGCCGGATAATCAATATAGCCTTTTTCCGTCCCACCATACATAGTGCTTGCATCTACTGCATTCAATGGCCAGCCATTGGCGATTCGATCGGGTAAATCTGGATTCGCAATAAATGGGCGTCCAAATGCAATTAAATCGGCCAGACCTGCCTCTAAAATTCGAGTCCCTCTTTCTGCCGTATATCGACCTGCATAAATAATCCGACCACTGAAAGTGTCTCTGACATCTCTACGAAAATCATGAGGAAGTTCTGGTGCATTATCCCAATCAGCTTCTGCAATAGATAAATAGGCAATCCCAACTTCTTCAAGTATCTTTATTGCCTCAATATAAGTGACATGTGGATCATCTTCAACCAACCCCATGTAAACACGATCTTCCTCTGTACTTTCAAATAGCGGGGCAAAACGCACTCCTAAACGATCTGCACCAACCACCTCAGCAACTGCCTCTACTACTTCACGTAAAAAACGCAAACGATTGTTTAGTGATCCACCATATTCATCTTCACGATGGTTACTATGTGCAGAGATAAATTGGTTCACCAAATAACCATTTGCACAATGAATTTCAACTCCATCAAAACCAGCAGCCAAGGCATTACGCGCTGCTTGAGCATAGAGTTGCACTAATTCTTTAACTTCTGCATTGCTTAAAGCACGTGGCATTGAAGGATCAGCCAAGGCCCCCGCATTGGGCCCGGTCTCAATAAAGACTTTAACATTACTATCAGCCCTAATAGCCGAAGGCGCGACCGGTGATGCATGATCGGGTTGCAAAGATGTATGTGAAACACGCCCAACATGCCAAAGTTGTGCAAAAATAATGCCTCCTTTAGCATGCACTGCTTCCGTCACTTTACACCATCCAGCAATCTGTTCAGGGCTGTAAATACCGGGAGTCCAAGCATAGCCTTGACCACGTGGCTCGATTTGCGTACCTTCGGTGACCATAAATCCTGCCCCGGCACGCTGTTGATAATAGGTTGCCATCAGTTCATTTGGAATATTCCCTGGCTGAGTACTGCGCGACCGCGTTAATGGTGGCAATACAATACGGTTTTGCAAAACATAAGGGCCTAAGCTTAAGTTTTGAAAAAGTTTGCTGGCTTTCATTTTATTGTATCCAAGTCATCATGGCTTAATTGATCTAAATTAAAAAATAACCTTCCTTCCTGTATATAGAAAAATAAAGGAAGGAAAGCTATTCACTCAGGCCCTTCACCATTAAGTGAGGGTTATTTTGCTTATTGCGCCAGTTGCTCAGAGTCAGAAGTTTATTCGCTGCTAAGCACCACAACAAACACTAGCTACTCTTTATTTCAACAATTGAAGTAATGCTGTAGCGGTTGCAGCAGAAGATGCTGGATTTTGTCCAGTAACCAGCAAGCCATCTACTTGAACATATACTTGCCAATCATCCACTTTAGAATAATGACCACCGTTTTCTTTAAGCATGTCTTCAACTAAAAATGGTACAATTTCAGTCAAACCTACAGCGGCCTCCTCAGTATTGGTGAAACCAGTCACTAATTTACCGCTAACTAAAGGCGCTCCATTACTCGCTTTCACATGACGAAGAACACCTGGGGCATGACACACTGCTGCAACAGGTTTGCCAGACTGAATCGCCTGTTCAATCAGAGAAATTGAAATCGGATCTTCTGCTAAATCCCACAATGGGCCATGTCCGCCTGGATAAAACACTGCATCATAATCAGTTACAGAGATTTCGCTAAGTTTATGCGTCTGTGCCAATGCTTGCATTGCAGTTGGATCAGCTTCAAAACGATGAGTGGTTTCAGTTTGTGCTTCTGCTAAATTACTTTTCGGATCTAGTGGTGGCTGCCCACCTTGAGGTGACGCCAGCGTAACTTCAGCACCAGAGTCAATAAAGGTGTAATACGGTGCAGCAAGTTCTTCTAGCCAGAAACCTGTTTTCTTACCAGTATTGCCAAGTTGATCATGTGAGGTTAAAACGATTAAAATTTTCATGTTATTTCTCCGATAATTTTCAGGATTGAGGAGCATTGTTGCATGATCACTTGCCGTGTGGCGTGAGCATGCCAGATACGCGCATTTAGCTTAGATGCTCGTCGCGAGAATTTGGCGACTGATCTCTAATGAAACAGTTTTATGTTCGCCTAGCTGTGTAAGATTGTGTGATTTAAGTTGCGTAATGATGATCTCAATATCTGTCTCCACCAGTCCATAATCGCTAAGACGAGTCGGCAATCCAAGTTGCTCAAAGAAGGCTCGAGTACGAGCAATAACAGTATCAATACGTTGTTCTTCATCACCTTCGACAATCTGCCAGACACGAGCTGCATACTGTAGTAATTTTTCTCGCTTCTCTTGACGACGCACTTGTAGATTGGCCGGAAACACAATGGCCAAGGTACGAGCATGATCAATACCATGTAAAGCCGTGAGCTCATGTCCAATCAAATGGGTTGACCAATCTTGTGGTACACCAGCTCCAATTAGCCCATTCAGTGCCATGCTAGCAGCCCACATCAAATTCGCACGCGTGTCATAATCTGCTGAATCGTCCAAGATTTTCGGTCCAATCTCAATCAGAGTTTGCAATAGACCTTCGGCAAAACGATCTTGTACTTGTGCATTGACAGGGTAAGTTAAGTACTGTTCCATGACATGAATAAATGCATCGACCACGCCATTTGCTAACTGGCGCGTCGGCAAGCTAAAAGTTTTATTCGGATCGAGTACGGAAAATTGCGGAAAAACATGGGGACTGCTAAATGACAATTTGGCTTGGGTCGATTTTCTGGTGACTACCCCACCGCTATTCATTTCTGAACCAGTTGCCGGAAGGGTGAGTACACTCGCAAAAGGCAAAGCTTGAGTAATTTTAGTACCATGGGTTTCTAAAATCTCCCATGTATCCCCTGTATAATTGACTGCTGCTGCAATAAATTTAGTACCATCAATTACCGATCCACCACCGACAGCCATCAAGAAATCAATCTTTTGTTCACGAATCAGCTCTACGGCTTTCATGAGGGTTTCATAACTCGGATTCGGCTCAATTCCGCCAAATTCATGAATTTCTCTTGCACCTAATGCTTCACGCACTTCAGCTAAAGTACCATTCTTACGTGCACTTTCACCACCAAACAACATTAACACTTTTGCTTCTGTAGGCACATAGTCATTGATTTTAGCTATTGTATCGCCACCAAAAATAATACGGGTCGGATTATAAAAGTTAAAATTCAGCATATTTTTATCCTAGGATAATCAGTTAATTGATTTGAAAAACCACCGTTATTCATCAAATAAACTTTAAAAAATTGGGCAACACTGCGGCTTTTGACTACACCATGTGCTAACTATACATAAAAATAGACCAGTCGTCTATTTTTATAAATATTATTTCAGCTTGCCGACTTTAGTTATGGTTAAACAAATTCAGGCTTGTTCTATACCACTTTTATTATTGATGTATTTTCACGAGCGATTGTTGGATGGAAGGTATCAACACGTATGACTACTGACATGGTCGTGAACGCATTAGCTAAAACAGTGAATGACTCATACAAAATAGCGATGATTAAATATTTTAAAAGCAGATTGGCACGGTTTAGCAGATGTACAAATGCGACAGTAAATTAGATAGATTGGTTCAATATAAAGCGTGTAAATAGTTGCATTCGTTTATTTACCCTGTTTTGGATATTGACCCTTGTAAATGATGAGATTAAGCCATTAAATAAAGTAGCCCAACTTGAATAGAAAGCCTCTGACAAACATCATAGGGTTGAAGTGCTGCCTTACATTCAAAATTTCAGACAGCACCCTCATACATTTAAGCATAGGTTTAAGCTGGTAGTTTACTCGCCAAAACATCTACTTTTTCAATAGATGGTGGCTCTGAAAATAGCTCTTCGGCCTGAGCCATCAACGCAGCTGCAACCTTGCCAGATAAATGCGCTTGGCGACCCGCCTCATCAGGAAATGCATCAAAAATACCAAATGTTGTAGGACCAAGACGAAGGCCAAACCACGCAACTGTCGCAGGTTCTTCCATTACAATAGGTAAACCGGCTTTAAGAAAAGCTTCCACTTCGTCTTCTTTACCCGGTTTAGCTTCAAGACGGACATATAAAGCTGTTTTAAGCATGACTAAAACTCCATAATTGATTAGAATTCAAACTGAATCTGACATTGCTAATGTATGCATGTCAGAAAGTTTTGTTGTATAAAAGTTAAAAAAATTCCCATAGCTGAGCCAAAATTTAGGTTTTTATTTCGACATAATGCTATGAATTTATTCAAGTTAATATCATTAACATTTGAATCAAAAAATCAAGATATGAGATGATTAAATTCAATCTTATTTATATAAGGATCAATTGACTCTACCTTAGATTTATAAGCTGACCTCTTCATCTGGAAATTATATTGCTCAAGAAGTATTCAAGAACAATATTGTACATCCTCATATCTATGAAAGTTATTTAGCTAGGAATTTGCTGTGAAACTCTATATGTTTCTCTATAAAGCTCGCAATGAAGTAATAGCTATGGTCATACCCTTCTCTTAGGTTAAGTGTAAGAGGATATTCTTGTTCCAAACAAATATCACTAAGAAGCTTAGGCCTTAACTGTTCTTCAAGAAAATCATCAGCTGTTCCTTGATCGACTAAAATAGGTAAATGAACTTCAGCGTTTTTGATTAATTCAATCGCATCATAGCTTTTCCATAAAGTTTCGGTTTCACCTAGGTAGTGTGTAAAAGCCTTTTTCCCCCAAGGTACTTGGCTAGGTGCAACAATTGGTGCAAAAGCAGAAATACTTTTATACAGCTCAGGATTTTTTAATCCAATTACTAATGCACCATGACCACCCATGCTATGACCCATAATACTTTGGACTTGATTGGTCGGAAAATTCAGGTCAATCAGATTTCTGAGCTCTTCCACAATATAATCATACATTTTGAAATGCTGCGACCAGGGTGCTTGTGTTGCATTCACATAGAATCCTGCGCCTTGGCCTAAATCATAATCTGCATGATCTGGTACATCCTCTCCACGTGGGCTGGTATCTGGTGCAACAATAATGACTTTATGTTCAGCCGCATACTTTTGTGCTCCGGCTTTAGTAATAAAGTTCTGTTCGTTGCAAGTCAATCCTGATAACCAATATAACACTGGCAACCGCTCATCTTTGTCATGAGGTGGCAGATATATTGAGAATTTCATTGAACAGTTTAATGCTATTGACTGATGGCGATACACTTCTTGCGATCCACCAAAAGAAGCATGCTTCTCAATTATTTCCATAATCAATTACCTATGTTGAGCAAGACTTCATGAGAAATCAAGTAAACAAAGAGTCTTACATTCTCCACAGAGAATAGTGATAAAGATTTAAAATGTAGGCAGGTTTATTGAACCTATAAACGATGCCTACACAGATAGATCTGTTTTACAGATGATGTGCCGTTTTAGAGGATTCCATGCATGTCATTCATGATGCACATGCATGGAAAAGTATAAGGTCTGACACAATTATTCGTAATGAATTACAGTACGAATTGACTTACCTTCATGCATTAGATCAAAGGCTTCATTGATCTGATCCAAGCCCATCGTATGTGTCACAAATGGTTCTAATTGAATTTTACCTTTCATGGCATCTTCAACCATTCCTGGAAGTTGCGTACGACCTTTTACACCACCAAAGGCAGAACCTAGCCATTTACGACCAGTAACCAGTTGGAATGGACGGGTAGAGATTTCCTGACCTGCGCCAGCTACACCAATAATTACGGATTGTCCCCAGCCACGGTGTGCACTTTCAAGGGCTGCACGCATCACATTCACGTTACCAATACATTCAAATGAATGATCTACACCCCAGCCAGTCATTTCGACAATTACTTGCTGGATTGGTTTATCGTAATCTTTAGGGTTCAAGAAGTCCGTTGCACCAAACTCTTTTGCCAGCGCAAATTTATCTGGATTCATGTCAACCACAATAATACGCCCTGCTTTAGCTTGACGTGCGGCCTGTACGACTGCCAAACCAATACCACCTAAACCAAAGACCGCAACACTATCACCTTCTTGTACTTTAGCCGTGTTATGTACTGCACCGATACCCGTTGTTACCCCACAACCCAGTAAGCAGACATGTTCGTGATTGGCTTCAGGATTGATTTTAGCCAATGATACTTCTGCCACTACAGTGTATTCACTGAACGTTGAGCAGCCCATATAGTGGTAAATCGGTTGACCATTGTAGGAAAAACGAGTGGTACCATCTGGCATTACGCCTCTACCTTGAGTTTCGCGAACGGAAATACACAAGTTCGATTTTCCAGATTTACAGAATACGCACTCGCCACATTCAGCAGTGTAAAGTGGAATTACATGATCACCTGGTTTGACGCTAGTCACGCCTTCACCAACCTCAACTACAACACCAGCACCTTCATGCCCGAGAATAGCGGGAAAAACACCTTCAGGATCATCGCCAGATAAAGTAAATGCGTCTGTATGACACACACCGGTATGGGAGATCTTGATTAATACTTCACCTTTCTTCGGTGGTGCAACATCAACTTCAACAATTTGAAGAGGTTGACCAGGACCAAACGCAACAGCAGCACGTGACTTCATGGAATAATTCCTTATACAGATCTATTTTAAATATGATTTTAGAATCTTGGCGATTTCAGCCAATTCTTCTTTTCGTTGTTGTTCTGTGGTTTCACCTGATACTAAAGTGTCCTTTAAATGAACCTCCAACATCTCATTCATTAAACCATTAATAGCACCACGCACAGAGCATATTTGTTGCAGAATTGCACCACATTCCACATTGTCTTCTAACGCTTTTTCAATCGCTTGCGTCTGACCTTTGATCTTTCTGACGCGTAGAAGAATCTTTTTTTTGTCTTCAACCTGATTAGGCATCAGACCTCCTTACTTGCTAGCATTAATACTATAGTACCCCATAGTATAAAAAAAGCAATTTTTTTTATAAATCGAAAAACAAAAAGATCTTTAGCGAAAATTTTCTATCTCTGTTTTTAGTTTTTTTAAATTAACATCATAGAGCTTATGCGAAAGTCACAAAAAAAATGGGACTTTTAGCTCCCATTTTTTTATTTTGGCTCATGTTCTTTGTAATGCTTTGACCTTTTAGAATTATGTTTCAAATTTTAGCCACTTTGTAGATATTTTGAACGTTTCAAGCCTTGAAAATACTACCGACAGTTTAAATTAAACTGCCTTTACAGACTGTACTAGAATATTTTTAGTGAGCGAATGATATTTATTATTCATTATTTAGGAATTATTAAATCCTATAAATATCATTTATTGGATTATTTTACTTTGATACTGTGCACATCATCCCCCAGTTAAGAATAAGGAACAACTATGAATAAGATGATGAATGCTCTTATCCTAGAAAATTTTGGTGATCATGAATTTAAACGTGTAGAACTCCCTATACCTCAACCAGAGGCTGGGCAAGTTCTAGTACGTATTCATGCTAGTGGTGTAAACCCTATTGATTATAAAATTCGTCTTGGTGAAGCACCATATGCTATGCCAGAGCTTCCTGCCGTGTTGGGAACAGATATGGCTGGGGTTGTAACTGCTGTTGGTGAAGGTGTCACCCACTTCAATGTCGGAGATGAAGTTTACGGTCTGATTGGTGGCGTTCGTGGTCTTCAAGGATCTTTAGCAGAATATGTTTTAGCAGATGCTGATCTGATCGCATTAAAGCCACGCAATATCTCTATGCGCGAGGCAGCAGTACTACCATTGACGTTCCTCACGGCTTGGGAAGGTTTAGTGGATAATGCGAAGGTCCAACCAGGGCAAACTGTACTGGTTCAGGGTGGTGCTGGTGGCGTTGGCTATATGGTTGTTCAGCTTGCAAAAGCACTTGATGCAAATGTTTGGGCGACTGGTCGAACAGCTGATCAATCACTGATTTCAGAACTCGGTGCAACACCTCTCGATTACACAACAGCATCTTCCGATGACATTATTGCTGCAAGCCCTGAGGGTCAAGGTTTTAACATTGTTTACGACACTGTGGGTGGTCCAGTACTCGAAGCTTCACTTTCCATGACAACTCACTATGGCCACATTACCAGCTGTGCTGCATTTGGTAATCATAATTTAGCGAGTTCATCTCTACGGTGTGCCACAGTGTCTGGCGTATTCGTCCTAATGCCGATGTTAACAGGCAATCGCCGTGCTCATCATGGTGATATCCTTAAGATCGCGACTCGTCTCGTTGAGGAAGGTAAACTGCGTCCTATTGTTGATCCTCGTCATTTTACTCTAGACCAAGCGATTGAGGCTCATGATGCTGTTCAAGATCGCTCTGCCAATATTAAGGTCGTGATTGATGTCATTTAACGCACTTCAGGCCAAGACTTGGCGCTTCAATAGTATTGGAGATACAGATGTTCTGGCATTAGAAACACTTCCTGTTGCTTTACCAGCAGCAGGAGAAGTTCTAATCCAGATGAAAACGATCGGACTCAACCGGGCTGATGTAATGTTTCGGCGTGGAACTTATATTCAAAAGGCAGTATTCCCTTCTCGTCTGGGATATGAGGGAGCAGGCATAGTTCTGGCAATAGGTGAAGGTGTACGCCAATTTTCTCCAGGAGATGCAGTATCGATTCTTCCGACTGACAATCTAGCCAAATATGGGACATATACGGACAAGCTTCTGATTCCAGAAACTTTTTTAGTTCACAAGCCTGATAGTTTAAGCTGGGAAGAAGCTTCTTCAATCTGGATGCAGTATTTGACGGCTTGGGGTGGTGTAATCCATGCTGGTGGAGTTTCGAAAGGAAAAACGATCTTGATCACAGCAGCTTCAAGTAGCGTAGGACTAGCTGCGATACAAATAGCTGAAGCAGCGGGTGCTAAGGTTATTGCAAGTACACAGACGATAGAGAAAAAGCAACGTTTACTGGATCTCGGTGTTAAAGATGTTATAGCCAGTGAAGATGAACCAGATTTGTATGAGGCGCTTGTTTTACGTTTAGGTGGAGAACATCTTGATATCGTCTTCGATGCTGTAGGAGGGCCACATATTGAACAGATTGCAAAAGCGATGTCTGTGGGAGGAACTATGGTTATGCATGGTGCGCTTAGCCCGGAGATCACACCATTCCCCCTTAAAGTTGCATTACGCAAGAGCTTAACTATGCGAGGTTTTTTGTTCCTTGAGGTTCTCCACGACCCTGTTCTAAGGGAGCAAGCCAGACGATTTATTCTTAGCAGTATAGGTGCAGGATATCTTCGTCCTGTGATCGACTGTTGCTTTAACTTTGAGGACATGCATGACGCTCAGCGCTATCTTGAATCAAATCAGCAAATAGGAAAAATTGTAGTTACTCTGAATACATGATGGTCTTATCTGATTTCTACTTTCTAGAAAAAAGGTTAATTCCAGCTGATTCAGTTTTCTATATGGCCCAGCACTTCCGCTAAGTAATCAAACAATACTCGGATTCGCAAAGGTGTCGGGCCCCGCTGTGGACGATATAAATACAGGCGCCAAACGGGAGAGGTTTCCTCATGAAGTATCTGAATGAGCTTACCACTCCTAAGCCACGGCAAAACTAGAAATCCAGGCATGTGTCCGAATCCAACGCCAGCGAGAATAGCTTGAAATTCAGCTTCTAGATCATCTGTAATAAAACGGGGCTTTGATGGCGTAAAGCTTCGACTTTCGGTGAATGTCCATGGCCAGTAACGCCCTGTTTTATGATCGACTAGTGCTGTTAGAGGGTATTTATCAAGGTCAATAATTTTTTTAGGCATTCCAACCTTATCAATTAACTCTGGCGTACCCACAGAATAAAAGTTCACTTTCGCCAATTCCCTTGCCACATATCGATTGTCCGGCAAAAATCCAAATCTGATCCCGATATCTATCCGCTCATCGATCACATCCGAGTGTGAATCTGTTAGCACACAATCCACGACAATATCTGGATAACGTGTGGCAAATTCTGCTAGTGCGGGTACTACCAATTTGCGCCCTAACACAGACGACACAGTAAGACGGACAGTCCCACGCATTTCATCTCGTTTTTCCTTGGTGTCTTTTACAAACAAAGCATCGATCGATCCCACCGCAAAACGTGCTTGCTTTGCCAGACGCTCACCATCAGCGGTAATTTTAATTTGTCGAGTACTCCTGTAAAACAGAATCTCTCCGCGCTGCTCTTCTAGCTCTTTTATTGCCCGTGTTACTGCCTGTGGGGAAATACCCAGCTGAGTTGCTGCCTCTTTAAAATTTCGAGACTCTGCTGCGACACAAAAGATACGCATCATTTCCAATTTATTATGCATGTCCAATCCTGTGTTATGGCAATTATTCCGTAAATAGGAATTCTGAAAGATAATATTATTCATTTATTCTACCCAACAAGGCTGTAATACTTAACCCATCAAATATGATTGACAGATAGGTTGAAGGTTACTTGTATGAATAATATAGAAAATAAAGTTATTGTGATCACTGGTGCAAGTAGTGGTTTAGGTGAAGCTACTGCTCGCTTACTTGCTAAAAAAGGTGCAAAGGTTGTACTTGGTGCTAGACGTACTGAAAAATTAGAGGCTATTGTTCACGACATTCGTGCTGAAGGTGGTCAAGCTGAATTTATTGGTATGGATATAACCAAACCACAGGAAGTACAAGCACTTATTGAAAAGGCATTAAGCGCATTTGGTCAAATCGATGTATTGGTAAACAATGCTGGATTAATGTCTATTGCACCATTAAGTGAGCTAAAAGTTGATGAATGGGATCGTATGATCGACATTAATATTAAAGGTGTTCTTTATGGTATAGCAGCTACCCTACCTGTTTTCCAAAAACAAAACTTTGGACACTTTATTAATCTCGCATCTGTTGCAGGGATAAAAGTATTTAGTCCAGGAGGTACTGTTTATAGCGGTACTAAGTTTGCTGTAAGAGCCATCTCAGAAGGACTTCGTCATGAAGTTGGGGGAACCATTAGAACGACTACTATTGAGCCTGGTGCAGTTGAGTCAGAACTAAAATTTGGTTCTTCTCATAAAGAAAGCTCAGAGTTTGTTACTGATTTCTACAAACAAGCCATACCAGCTGACTCAGTCGCTCGAGCAATTGCTTATGCAATTGAACAGCCTGCGGATGTAGATATTAATGAAATTGTTTTACGCCCAACGAGCCAAGAGTTTTAATGATTGAATAACAAAAAATGGGAGCACCTCGCTCCCATTTTTACTATATTTTTAAAGTTAAGGACAAATCTATGAAAGCCGTATCGTATGTTATAAATAACCATGATGATTTTAAAAATTCATTGGTAGATACTGAAAAAGCGAAGCCTACGCTTAAGGAGCGTGATGTACTGGTAAAAGTTCAGGCAATCTCTGTGAATCCAGTTGATACCAAAGTGAGAAAAAATTCGTCTGAAGCAAATAATCGTATTTTAGGTTGGGATGCCGTTGGGGAAATTATTGAAGTTGGCTCAAAAGTTACCTCGTTTAAAGTAGGAGATTCTGTTTGGTATGCTGGCGATTTAACCCGAGATGGTAGTAATGCTGAGTTTCAAGCAGTCGATGAACGAATTATCAGTCTTAAACCAATTACAGTATCTAATGCAGAAGCAGCAGCATTGCCATTAACTGCGATAACAGCATGGGAAATGCTGTTTGATCGGTTTCAAATTTCAGAAACAGAAGTTGGCAGTATTTTAATTATTGGTGGTGCAGGTGGTGTAGGATCAATCGCTATCCAACTCCTAAAAGCAAAAACAAATCTGACCGTTATAGCAACAGCTTCACGTGAAGAAACGAAATCTTGGGTGGAATCATTGGGTGCCGACCATGTCATCGACCATAGCAAAGATTTAAACGAACAAATCGAAGCACTAGGTATTGAAAAACCAAAATACGTATTCTCTACCAATCATACAGAAACATATACCAAGCAAATAGTTTCTCTGATTGCACCACAAGGCAAGCTTGGATTGATCGATGATCCACAAACATTTGATATTATGCCGTTTAAGACTAAATCTATTTCTATCCATTGGGAGTTGATGTTCACCCGTTCAATGTATGAAACCGATGATATTGAAAAGCAAGGTGAACTGTTGCAACAGGTTGCCCAATTAGTTGACCAGCAAAAAATTAGAAGTACCCTCAACCAAAATCTAGGCAATATTAACGCTGCAAACTTGGAGAAGGCGCATAAGTTGCTTGAATCAGGTAAGTCAAAAGGCAAAATTGTACTAGAAAACTTCTAAAACAAACTCAAGGTGAAATAATGACTATTTCAGTAATTGCGAACATTAAGGCAAAATCAGATCAAAAAGAAACGTTAGAAGCGCTTTTAAAAAGTGTAATAGAGCCTACGCTTCAAGAAGAAGGATGCTTGAAATATGAGCTTTATATTAGCGAAAATGACTCGAGTAGATATTTCTTCTTAGAAGAATGGCGTAGCAGAGAGGATTTAGATATCCATCTAGCCTCTGATTATATTCAAAGTTTATTTGGTAATATTCAATCGCTCATTGAATCAAGTGATATTGTAGAAATCAAAAAAATATAGCCTTCTTGCTCTGTTCATCAATTTGCTTGGCCTGAGTAATTGTATCATTCAGGCCAATACCCTCCCGTAAAGTTAGATCCACGTAATACAGAGGTTGGCGATAGCTTTGTGTGGTGCTTTTGCCTCTTAAAGTGAGTTGCAATGGTAGGCACGACAGTAAGCCTCCTGAAGTTGCACTGTAGTAACTCAATCGTGCAGCCAAGGTTCGAATACTATTAAAGCCAGGAGTTCTAAAGATGAAGGTCCCAAATTCATCTGAGTCATCCAAATTCATATACAAGCACCCATAGGGGATTTATCCACAATTGAAAGTATTGTTATCTTTTTAATCTATACTTTTGTTTCGGACTTTTCGGTTTATCTGGAATAGTACGCTGAATCGAGCCAGCTTCTATGGCAGGATTCAAGTAATTCTTTTGGAACGTTGCTCGATGAGTCAATCCGACCAATTGCATCAACTCAGCGAAAGTATAGTCTCCTTGCTTCATTGCTGAAATTAACCGTTGAACATGATCGCCAGCTTGAGCGGTAGCATGACCGCTATCTTGAGCGGTATCAGTTGAACTAAGAATGGCATCTAAAATCATCTGTAAGATGAATTCTATAAATGGGGCTGAATCTGTTCGGTCTGTACTTGCTTGCAAAGCCTCATAGTAGGCTTTTTGATTTTGATAGATCGAACTCTGAACTCACTCTTGGGCAATTGCAGATTCAATCCCATCTTTATTTAGAATTTTACGTAATTCCATTGCCGTTTCGCCACTTTGTGAACTGTGGGCTTCATCGACAATAACAGCGAAATTCTTACCTTCTGTACTCAAATCAACCTTAATGCCTTTTTTCGCTTGGGTGCGAATAGATTGCATGATGTATGGGAATTTTTGGATAGTAGTAATAATGATAGGTACATTCGAAGCTAAGGCATTGGTGAGCTGTAAGGTGTTCTCATCAATCTTTTGTACCACACCATCTTTATGCTCAAACTGTGCAATTGTTTCTTGTAACTGACGATCCAATACAATACGGTCAGTAATCACAATAATGGAATTAAAAATTTTCTGATCATCTGCATTATGCATCGATGCCAATTGATGTGCGAGCCAAGCAATCGTATTTGACTTGCCTGAACCTGCTGAATGCTGAATTAAGTAGTTATGACCTGAACCATTGGCTTTACTGTGTTTTGTGAGTTTACGCACAGCATCTAATTGATGGTAGCGTGGGAAAATCATTGTTTCTTTTTCTATATATCGAAAGCCAGTATCAGTTCTAATCTTTTTGGTTTCTACACTCAAATGCATATATCGAGCAAAGATTTCCATAAAACTATGACGAGCTAAAGTTTCTGTCCACAGATAATGCGTGCGTACATCGCCTTCTACAGGTGGATTACCTTTACCATTTAGATAACCTTTGTTGAAAGGTAGAAAAAAGGTATTCTCTCCATCCAACTTCGTGGTCATATAGACGTCACAAGTATCTACTGCAAAATGAACCAAAGTCCGTTTTTTAAACTCAAATAAACGTCCTTAGCTTTATTAATGCAATTATATTTTGCACTTTTTTCCGTACTGCAAAGAATACTACTTCAATCTTCCACTTCTTCTACTTGCTTTTTATATCCTATATAGCCTTTTAACGACCATCTTTTCATTGCAAACTTAATGTAAAGCTCTTCTTGTTCATGGATAATTTCATTATAAAATTCAGAATAATAATTGACTGTCTTTTTGATATCTTGCCGAGCTTTAACTACCTTCCGAATATATTTACCTACATTTTTTACATGCTGTAAATCTGTAGATGGCTCTTGTTCAAAGCCATGAACCGTACC
>NZ_BBTF01000039.1:0-36911 GCF_000876115.1 Acinetobacter sp. NBRC 110496 | reverse complement strand
AATACTTTTTTGAATCCGTCAATGCGTAAGTCCTAAAATATTTAAAAATTATTTTTAGTATATACCTAAATCTAAGATTTAAAATGGATCTAACTTTTAACTGGCAAACTTTGTTGCTTTGGTTAAAAGGGTTAAGTCTTCATGGAATTGATTTTTTAAAAACCCATAGTTAAAAACGTAACTAATAAAGGTGAAAAACTCTAATTGGTTCGGTATTTTGTCTTCAAGAATACTGACCTCTAATTGCAATGTTCCTGTTGCACGTTTCTTAGAATGAAACTTAAGACCATCAAATGTTTGACCGTAATAAGTTGATATTTCCAAGAAAACTAAACGGAAAAAATAAGGGAAGATTTGAGAAACAACACGCTCAGGATCATCAATTTGAGTTAAACGTCTACCGTTGTGATATTTAAACTTAATACCATCAGCCATACTTTTTTCTACCAACAGGCGAATATAGGCATGACTACGAGTAATCATGCTTTTAAGTGGCGTTTTTGCTTCATGAATATTTTCGTATTGCATTTAGTTATCTCACATCTCAAGTCTTAATTGGTCAGCTTCATTTTCTTTTTCAATCGAAACTTCAGCAATAATTTTTTGGGTATTTTCGTTTTGCAGATCTTGATCAAATATTTCATTCACACAAGTTTCGACTAATTGTTCAGTCAAGTTTCTGCAGATCTCAAACTCTAAACCTTTAGGTTGTACGGTAGGGTAGCCGTCAATTAAAAATGAGTTTTTCATTTCATTTTCATTTGAAACTTTAGAGTACAAATAAGTCTCAAAATAACGAGCAAACATTTCGGTACTGGTCGCGTAATACGGCGTTGCACGATTTTCAGCACTGTCGATATTTAAACAGTCCTTTTTATAACGCGATAGATTGTCACTAAAACGAATATCACCTACGTTAACTTCAACGTCTTGCGACTTATCAAAGAAGTTTTGCATTTGAGTATGAGGATTTTTAACTCCCTCAGGCATGTACTTCTCTACCAGGTTATAGAACTTGTATTTAGATGACTCTATCAAGTATTCAGATAGGTTTTGCGATAGTGTTTTTAAATCCACATTCGCTGCGTTCGCAACACCTGTAATTTTTTCTTCCAAACCGGTTGTAGGTAAATGATGTTCTGGCTGGCGCATATCATTAAGTTTTTGCTGATAGCGCTCAAACGACTTAAAGCTTATAGCATTAATGTCAGTGTTAATTTTAGAGACAATGACATCCACCTTGTCTTGAACTGTACTGAAGAAAGATAGGTTTGTATCAGCTTTATATTCACGCTCATACTTCTTCAAGTACTCTTCAATTTTCTCAAACTGACGGCGAATGAGATCTTCATAGTGCTTTTGGTGCCAGTCAAAGAAGCTGTTTAAGGTTTTGCGCGTAGAATTAGGATAATTCTCTTTATTCTTAATCACTTCATCATGCATTGAATCAGCAACAGTGTGGTACGCCTTGATTGCAGTCTCAGCATTCTCATGAAGTACTTGACCGTAATTTTTCATTGGCTGAACTGGCTCATTCATCATCGCACGATGTACCTTTTCAAAAGCACGACCGGACTCAGTAACAGGGGAGTATCCAGCATCCAACATATTTGATAAGAAGTGTCGTGCACCTGGTATCTCAAAATTAGGGATGTCTTCATAATAGTCCTGAAGTACAGAACGATTCATTTGAGCGTGATTTTTATATACTTCCGCTTTTTCCAACATTCCCAAGTGTGCATCTAGCGCATGGCCATACTCATGAGCCAAACTTCCAGATCCGCTATCACGAGTTAAGTTAACCACGTTCTTAGACAGTTCAAAATGCGCTGCAGATCCTTTAATTCCGCGTGAAGCCAAAGCAACACCCAAGTTCAATAAACCATTGTTTGATTTAAAGCCCATGAGTTGTTTTAAGTCAGCCAATGAGTCATACACGGCATTAACCAACTGTTGAGCCACAGGACTAACTTTATTGCCTACTTCAACACCACGGATAGAAAAGTCATCTTTAAGCTTGAATGAATCCACATCGGCACCTTGGCGATGATCAGGACCAGTACGAGAGTAATTTAACAATCCGTAAATACTTGATTGGACTTTTTCAGTCACAAAGCCATTTTCAAGTTTTTTCACTTCACTGGTAAATGACGGCAAACGTGGTGCTTTAGGTGTATTCACAGCTTCAGTCGTTGCTTCTATAACTGGTGCAACAGGATCTTTAACATAAATAGGTGCAGATTCAGCTTTAACTAAACCACTTTCAATCGCACTTTTCAGAACGTATGGTTCAAGCACAGTTGAATATAAGCCAGTACGTTGCATGTTGCTGATCGCATCGCTCACATCTTTAGTGACTTTCGACTTACCGTAAAAATCAAAGATCTTACCTGTTGATAGAATCTCACTGAGTTCTTTATCAATCGTTTTTTCGATGATTTTCTCAAGCTGAACACTGATACCGCCTGTATGTTCTGGCATAATGTAGTACTCATTCAAATTGCTAAGCAATTCGAAGTAGTTTTTGTAGTTGTTCTTGGTACCTTTACTATAAAGCCCGATATAGTCTTTACGTTGGCGATCAGTCATACCAAGACTTTCAGCAGATAAGCTTTTATTGTTTCTTACCGCATGAATCAACTCTTCTTGAGTATCTACCATCAAATTTCTGATGTTAGAAACAACAGCCACATACGCACGTAATTCTGTCGCTCGTTGGCTATCAAGCATCAACGCATTTTTAGAGAATAACGGTTTAGTTGGGCAGTAGTCATACATTGCCTTTACGAATATTTTGTCATCAATACCGAGTGGCGTATTGGTGTACCAAGCTTGGAATTCTTTATTTGCAACGATTTTTGCTTTTCGATAGTCCGTAGCTGTTTGATCGGCTGATGTCGCTGAAATATATTCCAATGAAATGTATTCACCGTAGCGATCTTTATGTGCACCGCCAAACTTGGCACCTACATCACCTAAGTACATAGCAGGGGAGTCACTTGGCTCTACCTTTACATCAACAGGCACATATTTGTCTTTTGGTACCAATTGATCGATAAACGTGAAGTCAGTAAACACACGGTTTTGAAGTTGTAAGACATCTTCAACTGAGCGCATACTTTTAACAGGAAAAACGCACAGAGACTTGTAATCACCGTGAATATCGGACTTATCACCAAAAAGTTTAACCGATGCATATTCATTGTCGGTCGATGGCTTGATGGCCAAAAACAATTTGTGATTTTCAGTTTTGATATACGGCTTTATGTGTGCGGTTTGATCGTATAGAGCACCAAGCGTATTCGTAATCAAAGTTTGGAAATGCAAACTTGCTAACTGTTTATTCTCAAAGTCAGTTTTGTGTTTAATCTGAATTTCAGGCAAGTTAGATAGTGCTAATTGCTCTAAAGTGGTACCGAAATTAACCTTAGATTCGATAGCATTTAAGATTTCGTGACTAAACTGGTCTACATCATCAAAACCAGTAATCAATTGATACTGATAGTCATGAGACGGTATACGAAGAAGCACGGCAGTTAATTGAGGCTCATAGTCCGTATCAACCATAAACAATTGCGGTGTTTCATCTTGTTGAGATGATTTGTTTAGCAACTTGTATTGGTGAACTTTAGGGTTGGAACCTACAAAATGCTCAGCATAAGCCTGTTTAATCGTATCTTGTAATGCTTTGACATGCTCAAGCATGACGGCATTGACTTCATTTAAAGCGGTTAAGGTTTTATATTTTTCTGCAAACGCCTCATTCACGGCGATCTGCTCTAACATAAATCTAGGCTGAATATCCTCAAGTTCTGGATTACCTACACGGTTTAATACAACACTAAATTTGAGCTTATTAATGAACGGATCAGGTTCACCATTGATACCATTGCTAAAAAGTTCTTTAAGATCACTTTTCTGAAGTTTAGAGTTCACCAAATCAAACGGATGAACTTCTTCAAATGCCTGAACATCAAAAACTTTGGTTAAGTTTTTAGGCATGATTGCTGTCTGGCCATCTACATGAGCGATAACATAGGTGTACGCTGGAGAGATGTTGCTCAGAAGCTCAGTGACTTCATTCGGTTTTTTATCGTAGCTAAGATCCTCAAACTTTTCGTATGTTGCAGAATTAAGATTGCTGATGAAATCTAATTTAGAGTTGAAATTAGATGGATGATCAGAAATGTACTGGAACATCTTGTTTGGTAAAGACGTAAACACTTTATTGATTAAAGTTTGCTGACTATCTTTAGCTTTGAAGAAGTTGAGATCTGACTCGTAATATTTTTCAAAAGTGAACTTAGCTGGAGGCATAAACGTCATGCTGTTGCGTGAAGTCGATAACTTAAACAAAGCATTCGCAGACGTTTTAACCGCATCTCTATCATTAAAGCCAGTAGCCTTATGTATATTGGCATCTAGGGAAACTGAATGCCCAATAAACGGCGCATTTTTGTCTTTATGATTGTAGAGGCGTATATACTGAAGATCATTCTTTTGAAACACAGTTATAAACAAATCATGATCAGGGATCTTGATTGCGCCGTGGTGATCTTCATAGTGCTTTACAGCATTTTCTAGCTGAGTGTTAAAGTATTCAGATTCACTATTGAACTGTACGTTCTCTTCTTCAGCTGTTAGAGAAAAATATTTAACGTTATTCTGAAAAGCTACATTAGGTTTGAGAAGATCCTTAATCACCTCAAATTCTTTTTGTACTTCAACATCAAATTTGCCAAAAACTGTACGCTGATTAATATCAATCAGGTTCAGATAGTTGAATAGCTGAATGTTGTTGTAGTTGTGGTTCGGTAGGGCAGTTTTGTTTAACTGGAGCTTACCATCTTCTAACTGCATGCTTTGGACTTGCTTCAAGTCATCTGCAGTCAGCTCTACACCAAAGACTTTCTTAGTTTCTTGTTTGAGCTCTTTATCTTCACCAGCAATCACTAAGGCAGCTAGTTTTTGTGCCTTGTCATAATCGCCATCTTCTAGATATAGGGTTTTTTCAACAAAATACTTGGCAATGTTCGCATACGCTTGATTTGTTGCTTTGTAGCCATCGGTAGACAATGAAAAATGTTTGTTTTCATCAAATTCATTTGATTTAACGGTTTTAACTTTTAAATCGTCAATGTCACCCGTTGGTTTAATCTGAACATAGATTTCATCTGCAGCGAGATCCATGTTCGAGACAAATAAGGTCGAATTTTTAGAATAAAACTGACGTTCGATACTCGACAACAGATCCTTTGCATCTTTACGGTCTTCTTCCATGTCAGACTGCATATCTTCAGCAATCGACTTGATGTTTTCGCCACGGTCATCCTTTGTGATAAATGACCAGTCTTGTTGCGGATATTTGGCTGTTAATGCCTTTTGGAAGCTTTGAACTTCAACAAAGCGATTGAACTGACGGTCCAGACTAAACCCATCTGTATGTGATGAAGTTTTAGCAAGAATATCCTCAGGAACAGAATCAGATTTAGTCTTACGATTGAAGTTTTCACTTGCATTTGGCACCAATAAATTACGGAATAAAATCTCATTTACACCGTTCTTTAAGAATGACGCACTTTTAGTTTGTGATAGAGATTGTTTTAAAAATGCTTCATCAAAGTTTGATTCATCAAGAAGCCGAGTAAACTTTTCAAAATACGCTGAAGCTAATTTATCGTTATTAGCAAGATCAGCCGTGCACAGATCGCTTAACTCTAAACGCTGTACATCTTGCTCTAGCTCTAAAGGCGCAGAAAAATCACCAGCAACAAAATCATTGATATTTTGCTCAACATAATTGTTCGTGCGTGACATCAACATATCAACTGCAGTTTCATTATTCACAAATTCCTGAAGCTCAGGCGTGTTAATTGAAACCAATTGATTGTCGAATTGCTTAGATAGTAATTTGAACAGATCCGCTTTATGTTGATTGCTTTCTACTTCAGATTCAAAACCTACAAATTTGCCGTTTTCATCTTTAGCGTAGTAGAAGCTGTTTTTATTAAACAAAAAGGTATTTGTTGCAGACGTAATGCCAGATACCAAAGTTTCACTTTGCCATAAGACTTTTTTAACTTCATTGTACTGTTTTGAGATCTCAACATTGTGTGTGTCGATTTCGTCAGAGATCGCTTGAATATCATCTACGCTGAAGTTTTTTGTTTGTGTAGCTGAGCGCACGACATCTTGAATTTCAGCATATTTCTGATTTAGATAATCACTATATTGCTTCTCAATTTGTTGAGCTTGTTCAGTAGCCTTAGGAATGACATAGACATCCAAGATCTGTCTAATTTCAAGCATAGACGGCGCGAAATCACGCACCTTGTCATTGCCTCTTGCATCCAATAATTCTTCAGGAAACTTTAAGAGCTCTTTAAGTACGGCAACATCATCAATTTCTGGAGTAGGGAGGTCATTTGCAATGTTGAGTAGATCAGACTCAGTAATAGATGCCTTCTCAGTTGCCTCAAAATTAACATCAAGGTCATTCAAGATCTCGTTAACATTTGATTCATTGAGTTGTTCTTCTAGTTTACGCTGTTTGATTTCAGCAGATTGGTGATCATAGAGCGCATTAAACTTAGGAACGATGTTTACAGAGAATTCAGAGAACTCTTGGCTCAGATCGGCAAAGAAAACTTTACCTGTTGGCATCTGGCGTACCATTTGTTGTAAGACATCATGGCGAAGCATGGCAGCGTCATACACCATCTTATCTACAAGGCGTGTTTCAATACCTTGTTTAGACGCCATCCATGTGCCGTGTTCATCTTTATAAAAAGCTGGAATACCTTGTTTAGCTGATTCTAATAGCTTTGGATACGGCAATTGCTGTTGATTAAACACACGGTCTATCACAACAAGATCAGAAGCTAATTTTTGTACATAAGCATCAACATCTTTAAAGCTCATGTTAAACATTCTGTTGCCACGGCCATGCTCAATCAGCTGATTAAAAGTGGACTCGTATTCATGAGCAAAATGCACCAGGTTAATATTGTCATTTAACCCCAATGCTTCATACGGATCATGAGCAAAGATTTCAGGAATATGGCGCAAGTCATCAATAATCAGTAACGAACCATCTTTTTCGTAATTGACGGGTACTGCAAATGGAGACAACTTAATTTTGGCTAGATTATCTAGACTTTCGCCACTGGCCATCGCCGATTCTTCATCTAGATAGACTTTAGAGAAGATATTTTCATAGCCATAATCTTGAAGACGATTAAAAGGAATTTTTGAAGACTGAAATTGAGCCAAGTAGGATTTGTTCGATTCCTGAAGACTGGTTTTCAGCGTATCAAGGATATTAGATCCATTGTTTAGCTTACTGACATACACTTCAGGGAAAGCAGAAAGGCGTTCGGTCGCTGATGCGAAGTAACTTTTCCAGTTCGGAATGTTCTTCTTAAACGGTAGATTGGTGAGATAAATATCTTCTTGCTTAGTCGGTACTTTCATATCGTTGGTAAACGCTGGAAAGACCTTCTGAAGATCGTTTAGATCGATACCAGACTTTGCCGGGTTCTTATAGTAGTACGCATGAATACCATCATCATTTTGCACTTCATAAAAATGGGCATCCATTAACACTTGTTCAAATTGCTTAGAACTGTTTTGTTCAATAGATTTTTTGAATTGCTCAAATTCATTAACAACAAGCATCGCCGTTTTTGGGCGAAAATTGTTGGCTGGCGATACTACAAGACGCGCACCAAGACCAGTTAAATTAGGCCATTTAACTTCATTCACTTTATAGTCTCCTACTTGGTCACATAGCATGATCCAAGACTTTAAAACGACTCTTACGAGTACTTATATGTGCTTATATTAAACTAAAAAATTAACTTTGAGGGAGGGTTTAGGCGTTATTCTTTAAAATAGTATATACCGAGTAAATAGCACTGTTTAAATACCTATCATTTTTAATAAAACCATCTAAAACCGTGCACTATTCTTTCTTTTTTTATAAATAAAAATGCCACCGTATAGGTGACATCTTGCTTAAAGCTGATGGTTACATTTTAACAAATTCGTTTTTAGCGAGTTCGTCTGGTTGGGTGCCATCTTCTACACCTACAATAATTCCAGTACCACGAATAAAGTAGCCACTATTATTCGGATATTGGACCAAGGTAACATTATGCTCAAGGTTACTTTCTAAAAAGGTAGTGCCGTATCCCCAAAACTTATTTAATCCTTGCCATGGAGCATCCTTAATATAATTGTTTTGGGCATATTGAATGGTGTATTGACCAATTGGAAGAGATATATTGACAGTTTGCTTTTTGGGTACCTGAACAACGGCTCGTAACCTTTTAGTGGCCTTATCTCGAATGATAAACACAGTATCAACATTTTGAGATTCCATTGAAACAGGACCAAAATGTTGTGTGTTTTCCATACTGGAAACATTAATCACTTCTTTTTTAAATGGCATGGCTGCACTATTGGCTACCATTTTTTGATGTTCAGCATAGTCTTTTGCCATTTGTAGACCGTTTTCAGGTTCATTCGGTTGGCCTGGATTGGCTGACTCTACTGATTGAGCTTGTTTCGATATTGCCCGTGTAGCACTTTGAGCAAAGAGATCGACCAATCCGAAATGATTAGCCACAGATATAATTGCAACTGCTAGACCAAAACCAGCAAATTGCTTTGGAATTGCTATTGCCATAGCGCCCCCTGATTCCATTTATAAGATTTAAATAAAAAAAAGATGCCACCCACAGGGGATAGCATCCAAGATCTCAAAATTGCTTATAGTGCCAATTCAGGATCGCTATTCTTTTGTTTGCTTAATTCTGGATCTGCTTGTACTTCAATGTTGGTCATGAGCTTAGTCCAATATTCATCGTATTCAGCTTGTGACATCTCATTAATGACTTCATTCCATTTAACTAGGTTCTCATGTTGATCTGTACCCGGTTGGAAGAAGTGCATTGCATTTCTGACATACTGCTGATGATCAGCAAAACGCAGTTCAGCAATATTTTCCTGAATATAGTCCAGGCCTTTCACCGTAAATTCGCGAATCTCCTTCATGATTGCATCTTTTTCTATACCATGCGGTTGAGTTACAGAAGATGAACCACCTTCAGGACATGGGTAAACAAGCCAATCATTACGCAAGTTCATTTCTGCTAAGGTCACTTGTAAGTACTGCTCACCACTACGGGCAAACATTTCATGTGCGGTCGTCCAATACGGCTTCTTAGCACTTGTTAAGCCCTCTAATACCATCGCATTTTTGTAGAAATCAGTTTTTAGCTGAGATTGATTAGTTGATGTTAAGCGATCGTTCGTCTGTAAGCTTAAAGAAATTAACTTTAAGTGTTCATCTGACAATGGTTTAGGGCTGTTTTCTTTGATGAAGTCGAGTGCACATATCGCAAACTGACTACGCAACATTTGTCGATAATCACGGAATACAACTGATCTAAAGACTGTACTGTTCGCTGCACCAAGTACTTGCGCTGCAAAGACACGATCATGATCAATTTCAGAACGAGATTGCGAGATATATTTGTTGAGCTCAGTCCGTGGGATTGGATACTCATTTTCAGACAAGAACTTATGCAAGCCTTGGGCAACGTGCATATAACGTCTATGTTGTATGGCGTCCTTTTGGAAAAGTTCAGGATCTTCATGACGATTAGCGAAGTTAATCAATGAAGATAGTTCAGTATGCAACTTGCCACGTTCCGCAATAAACGTATTAATTTTCTCTTTTATGCTGTCTCTATCTGGCGTAAACAAATCAACAATGTCAGGTTGATCTACCAATGTTTTATCCAAAATCGTTTTGATGCTGGTTTCATAAAACTTGACTTGATTCTCAAGATTCGTGCGAAGTACTTCTATCGAGTCATCCTTTTTCATTGGCAAGTAATACATCGCTTGATTTACTTTGGCTGCAGCTTGCAACAAATCTTGGTTAATGTTGGCATACTTCTCAGACTTAATGTTATTCAATTCTGCAAAACGAGTTAGATAAGGCTGTACGTTTTCCATCATCATTTTTGGTTGATTGCGTGTCATCGCACTAAAAATGAGATGGTCATAGGCATGGAAAAATTCATGACCAAACGAGCCAAAACCTGAATTCTTGGTTAAGTTAATCACACGGTTAGATGGCTCATAATGTGCCATCGCAGCGGAACGTCCACGCGAACCAAAAGCAACACCCAACATACCGTTAAAGCCAACAAATTTCGGATCTATATCAAGTGCCTTAGCAAGAGCGAAACAACCGTCATATGCGTTATTTAACGCGATTTGACGATCGCTCTGGTTCAAGTACTCGCCAAACTCTACGGCTTTAAATCCAAAGGTCGCTTGCAAGGTATGTGCTGTAACATCTTGGCCATTACGTGAAGCAATGTTTTCCGTCACAACCACATCACTGAGCTTGAATGCCTTACGCATAGTACGAGGCTTAGCATACTCTTTGAATAGGGCATCTAAGGTACTCGCCGTGTCATCTACAATGTGCGATACATTCTTTTCAGATAACGAGACTTCTTGAGTATCATCATTCTCTGCAGTTGCGTCTTTGGTTTTTTTAGCAGTTAACAGATCCATGACCTGTTCAGATAGACCAGCATCAGATCTGCTAAATAGCGTACTCGAATCTATAATGTTGCCACTTCTAAAAGTAACAGTCGCTTTTACTTTGTCTTGGAACGGTTTGGCATCAATCGCACTACGTATTTTTTTATAGATAGAGTAGGTGCCTTTAACTGGCGGTAACTCTTTCCTTAAATGATGAAGTGCTTCAGTGAGCGTTTTACGTGCTTCACTACTATCGGTTTTCGCCAATTCAGAACTAATAATCATGTCAGTGGCAGCATATTCAGCATAGCTTTCTACCAATGAAAATAATGACCGATCTAATGATTTAAACGCCGTGAACAGATCTTTGTCTTCATTCAAACGAACGTATAAATCACATGCATTAGGAATAAATTCACGAACTGTTTTTGCTTCCATTAAAGCATCACGCATACTTAAAACAGCGTCATAGTATCCAGCACCTACTTTTTTAAACTGTTCTTCAGTGGCATTTTCAAGCGGATAACGTGGCTGATCATTCGTCATCTTGCGTACAGCGTCAGTCAGCAAGTGAATGTAAATATCTCGACCAGCTTCTTTTGCTTGTAAAACCGATTCCTTTTTCCAAATTTTGTCACGCGTAATTAGGTTTTTGACTTGCAAAAGCGACATATCTTGAATCTGACTGAGCGATAAACGTGGACCATACAGATCCTTTTTCGCACCAGGCATTTTCATACCCGTATCTTCAATAAGTCCAACTTCAGAACGTGACTCAGTGGCTTTCGGTTTGGTTGTTTTTGGCTCTTTTGGTGCTTCAGCTTCAGGCTTACCCTCAGACTCAAACAGTGATGTTTGCTCTGGAGCAACTGGCTCAGTCGGCTCTACAACTTCTACCGTTGCTTCCTGTACTTCTGGTTCAGTAGGCTTTTGAACTTCAGGTTCAGTTACGATCGGTTCTTCAACCAATGGTTCTTGGGCAACTTCTACAACAGGTGCGCTTTGAACCATATGTTCAGGTTTATATACTTGATCGCGAGACTTAAATAATTCTGCTTTTTTGAATGATTTTGCAAAATCAGTAATTAAGAAGTTCTTAGAGTTCGGGTGCTTTGGCGTAGGAAGAATTTTATAGCCTTGATCAACAAATTGCTGATGTTCGGCATTATTCACAATGGCCAGTTTTAACGGAGATTGATCATCGGCAACTTTAATCGCGAGATCGAACCGGTCTTTAGATTCAAGTAGCTTTTCACCAAAGGTAAAATCAATTTTATTGACCAATGTTGAAATATTAACAGCCACAATCTCATTAAGGCCTTTAACATCAATATTTTCAAAACCGGGTGATAATGGCACCTTGATTGTCTGCAGTATGTTTTCACGTAACCCAAGATCATTTAATACTTGGTCCACAAGATGCGCTTTTATCCCGTTTAACTGGAAGTCTTTAAACAATCCACCACGCTCGTTGAATTTAGCAAACTGCTCAACATTATCAAAAACCCGTAATTGATCATGCTGTAAAACTGGTGTGTCTTTATCTATGACAGAAATCACTAAATCAGCACCGTCATTGGCCACAATAATTTTGGAGCCGTTTTCAAACGCTTGATCCATTTCTTTTTGATGGATGTAGTCGGTAAAGACGTTCATCAAATCAACATTGGTCATCACATCATTGCTTTTCACAAAATCGATTAGATCTTGTTTCGCCGTTGGATCGATGTATTGATTATCGGCATCACGCAAAGTTAATGCCTTGTAATCGTCCAACTCAGGGTTAAACAATACCTTTTCTTTAAGGTGTAGGTTTTCGATCGACTGGAAGATCTGATAGCGTTTTTCTAATGAGTCGATCAAGTACTGCATTTGCTCTTGCGTACTTAAAACTGAATCATTGCTAAGCGTCAAAGCTTTAAACAGCGCCTTATCGTCTGCAGCTAAGTCATTCAGACTTGATTTAACGATTAAGCGATCGGTAGACGGAATCTGTTCACCGCTGAAATATAAGTTAATCGCACCGTGCTTTTGTTCATCAGCTGGTGAAACCGTGAGATAAAAATTTATCTCAGGAAACTCAAACTCTTTGATACGTTCTGGATTGGTGATAATGCTTAAAAGAGATCCCGTTTTTGTCTCGAGGGATTTATTTTTTAGTGCCGTCCATTCTTCAATAGAACGATTTTCAAATGACTGCAGTAGGGCAGAATTGATTAAATCACGGTTGAGGTTAAATCCATTCTTGAGTGAGTCTGGAGTCGATTGTAATGCTTCAAGCACAAGCCCATGTTTAAAGAGATTGCCAAAGTCATTTTCACTGTTAACATCGGTCTTTTCAAGTGGCAAGAAACTTGATGCATGCTCATAGACATTCTTAACTTCAATATCAAGCTTTAAGCCTTTTTCATATTTCGGTACCGCTTCCTTGGTCAAAATACGATTAAGAATTACATTCTTAAGGTCATCATAGGTCAGCTTGTTTTTGCTGATCGGATTAGAGCTCAGGATATGTTCAAACGAAGAAGCACCATTAATCATAATGGTTTTTTGCTTTTGTAATGAACTAACCTTTTGACCTAGATCCATCGGTAGTAAGCGAATGAAGTTCTGATCAGATGCTATCGTACTGCTATACACCGCCAAAGAACGTGCGCTAACTTCAGGCTCAACCATCAAAGCGTTACCTTCAGCTAGGTAGGTTTTTACCGCTTCTTCAGTCAACGTGACGACATTTTCAATTTTCGAGTCTTTTGGTGCCGTGACTTCATTGTAGGTCGGTGTTAGATAACCTAGTGCCGTCAAAATATGCTTGTGCTCATTATTAATAATGGCAATAACCGCCTCAGATTTAGACTCTTCACCCACGGCATTTTGATAAAAGTCTTGTAGATAGCGCTTATACGCCATACTTACCGCGACCTTTTTATTTAAGGCAAAAAGCTGTTCTTGTGTATTTGAGTTGAAGTGGTCTTTATGTATCACCTTAGGCAGATAGTTTTGAAAGCTGTCTACCACATAGATTTCATCTTTTTCGAGTGTTTCTTTTAAAGACAAAACTTCATTGGTCGCAGCAAAAACAATCGCGTTGGCCAGTGCATTACCAGGATTCGTGCGTACACGTAATTCTTCATTTATCGCATGATTGAGTTGCGACCTAATATCAGGTAATCGGTTAAGGATAGGGGAGTCAGGATTGTTGCCAATATTGCTACTCAGCTCAGAAAGCACATGAGCCACATCGATGCGCTTATTAAAACCCTTGTAGTTACCGTCCTGTTCTAACAGGTTATAGAATCGCTCTAAGCTTTCATCTGATAAATATTGTGATGCAATGCTATGGGCATCACCATCACCAAGCGCCGTAAATTGGCTATTAATACTATGCAGTTGTTGAAGAATACGAGGCATTTGCTGATGAAATGAAAAGTAGTTTTTACCTACATTTTCAGCACTGGTCGCAATCATGTCCTCAATACTGTTATCCAGCACTGATACAGCATTCGAGAACACCATATCGTTAAAATCTGGCATTGCAGATTCTTGAGATGGTGAATATCCCAAAATAGAATATTCAAACTTTTCGACTGCAGATAACTCTTGATCTTGTTCATCATAATAATGAACCACATCAAACTGGTTAACAGCTTCATTCCAAAGCCCGTTCGGTTCTTCACCTAGATCAACGTTGAAATGATAAATGTCAATGTCATTTGAGGTGTGAGTAGCTTCAAACTCGTTCGCTTCATCCAATAGACGTTGCATTTCATCTTGCAATTCATCATCGGTGACAACGCTTTGTAGGAAGTTATCAAGATCCGTGCCGTATTCTTCACGGTCTATCACTGAATCAAAAAAACTATCATAAAGATTGTTCAGACGCGTAGAAGCAATGTTTAACTGACTTAATGCCAATTCCATTTCATAAGCTTGATCGTCATAGGCTTGCTGATCCAAAACATACGCATTTTCAGTAGCAACAGCGACTTGAATCGCAACCGCTTTTTCAATACGCTCACTGATGGTATGTGTTGCTTTCGCTTCAACAATGGCTTGACGTTCTTCTTTGAGCTTTGCAATTTTTTGTAGGTATTCTTGCTTAATTTTTCGCATTAAAGCGAGTTTAGTCAAAGAGTCCTTAATGACTGGTTCTGGAATGTTCGGCTTAAACTTGGTGTGTCTAAAAAAGTGATCAATTCGATTGAACAAACGTTTTACTGGAACCTTAGGTTCAGGCGGTATGGTTTGCTTAATTTGATTGAGATCCAAGCTTTCTAAACTTGTACCGATGTCATCCAAACTTTCAGAAATTAATTCACGATCAAAACTGCTATCACCAATAGAGTAGGGATCAAATGTTCTTAAATTATTAATATTATTTTGAACGCTTTGAATCAGGTCCTTAATCTTATCGGCAAGGTCGAATTCTTCTACATCTAAAGTTTGGTTGTTGTATTCCCAAACTTTCCAATCATTGTCCACCAGCTGTAACGCAGTTGTTTCTATACCAAATGGTGCCAATGCTGACGGAATGCTGTTTTCTTCGTATGAATACAAACAGTCATTGATTTTCGTGACTAAGGTTTGAAGCTTGATCAATCCTTGGTGATTAACGGCATGATCATCCGATCTGAGCGCATTCACAATTGGATCAATGCTCGTATTCAGCCCCTTATTCAGCTCTCGAATATCAATAAATTGCTTCGGTAAGCTGTTATACGCTGGCCATGCTGGATGTGAAGATATTTTATAATTGGTCAGCTCAGGGATTTGCGTAATATCTTTTAGGGCAAGTACTTCACCGCCTGAATTAACCGAAATCACTAGCTGTTTGCTTAGTTCAATAGGCTCTATCGTATCTTCTATGAGTCCAGCATTTAGCGCTGCTTCTTTATCAACATAATAACGAGTCAGTGTTTTATCTGCTTGGTACCCGTAATTGTCTAAATCAGCCAACGGCAATGGATCTACTGACTGCAGTAATGTCGGTAGCTTATTCCAGCCTAAATCTGCTTTATTGAATTGTTTAACCGCACCCATAATGGTTGTATTTGGGGCAAACGGTTTTTGCTGTTTTGCTTGGTAAAGCACAACGGACTTTTGATTATTGAGTTCAAATAGGGATTGCCACTGGTTTTTTTCAGCACTACTCATTGGGTTTTGCAGATATATATCTGACATATCCATTTCAATGAGGTCATTTTTAGAGTCGTAAGGAAAAACAGATTTTATGTCAGCAAGAGAGAGACTATCTTGCGAACTCTTATACATAAAACTAAGGTCGTTATTTTGCTCATTGGTGATATAAACAAACTTTCCAGTCTGTTTTAAACCTGTTAAGAAGCTGTTTAAGGATGTGTTCAACTTTTTCTCTAAAAGCTCAACATCTTTAATCTTAATAATGGCTGCTTGGTTTCTTAAATCAGTTTTAGGGGTTACTACAAGTTGAGCGCCAAAGCTACTCAGATCCAACCATTTCTTTTTAGTTGACATATAAACTCCATGGCAATATGTATAAGCATCTTTTAATTAAAATATCAAAGCACCATCGGTTACTTTTGAACGGTATATACTAAAGATTATAAGAGAATTTATATAAAGAAACTATCTAAAAGGGTTTTAAACAAAAAAAAGGGATGGCTTAAAACCATCCCTTTTTTTAAGTTTTTTTCATTATCAGTCTGATAATGAAAAAATCAGGCTATTTACTTGCCATTGCTTGTGCAAGTGCAATCCTACGAATGTTACCCGTAGACTTAGAACGATCTGTCACTTCAATTGAGCCGTCAGATAATTTGCTTTCAGCAGAAACTAGCGCAGCCAATACCGCTTCTTTACGTTCATTTGACTTGTATTGTTGATATTGCAAGTTCAAGCGTTCAGTACCTTGAATTAAACCATCGACCATCAAACCACGTTCATCTTTAATCGCTTGTGATTTAGCAAAGTCTTTGTAATCTTGCCCTGAACCTAAATAACGAGCGACACTTTTTTCCAAGTGTTGCATCGGTGCAAGTTTGGTACTTGAATCATGACTATTGGTACCACCACCAGCAACAGGGGAGTATTGCGCTTGAATTGCTTTCAAAGAGGTAATTGCTGGAGAAGTTAAAGCATCTTTCGACAGTTTAGCCATCACATAATCTTGACCAGCAGATGTTTTCGCAATTTTTCCATCAATTGGGGCATCAGGTAGACCAACCATGTTGTTGATCAATGCATTTTGAGCACGAGCCATCGCCGTGTCTGGCGCTGCAGTCGTGAATAAAGTTGAAGCTTGTAAACTTAGACTAGCATTTTCACCAGCAGCACCACATAGTCCAGACGCAGCCTGAGAAGTGGTACAAAACTCATTATGAGCTTGTAACATAGCTTCTTGTGCTTTGTGAGGGTTCATGTAGACACCAGGCGCAGCAATCACTTCAGAGCCAACTTTATTTAAAATTGAACTATCAGCAGATTTATTGTCTTGTTGAGCTTGTTCACGATCGCCTAAAACTTCACACGCTTTAAATGCTTGGCCATGTGCACCAAACTCAAATTGAGCTTTTTTCATTTGCTCACTTTGTTTAACAGCTTGGTACGCCGTTACAAGACTTTGTGCGTTTTTATGTGCGTTATCTGAAATACCTTGAGCAGATACAGCCTCTTGTTTCGTCAGGATCTTAATCGCTGCCGTCACATCATCTTGTTGCTTTTTAATGCCCAAAGATAAGTTTGAGTCCAACGCACGTAACGCAGCGCTTTCCACCGCATCAGCCTGTTGAAGAAGCATATTCAAGGTATTTACTGCCATCGGGTTGCCCACGGAAGCACAGTAATAAGCAGATGCAGAACCACTAATGAGGGCGAGGGTTAAACCGAGTGCACTAATTTTTGAACGAGAGCCGTGCGCTTGTGGCGCTTTCATAACTTTACGTGATGTTCTTTTCGGAGTACGCATTATTTAGTCTCCTTAAAATTGAGGCATAGTTTGTGAAAGCTTAACTTTCACTGACTGGCCGTATTTCGTTTTCACATCATCTTTTATCGGCTGAGATTTCGCTAAAAGTAATGCAGACAATAAACCTTCTTCACGCAAACTTTGCTTGTAAGTTTGAAGATCTAAATAAACAGAAACGCCGTTAATGATATTGGCTTCTTTAAGTAGACCGCGTGGATCTTGCATCGCCATCGCCATTTGCCATTTTTTAGCTTCAGGACCGCCGTAGTAACGTGCGATTGTTTGGTCGATCAAATCGTTGGCAGACACCATTTTGCCGTCAATATCTTTGAATGATTTTGTATTTTGCGCGTCAATAACCGCCAAGCTATACGCTGGCATAGCAAGTAAAGCTGTTTTTTGGTTGGTCGCTTGCAAATAATCTCGACCAGCTGGAGTACGTGCCGTTGCAGTAGACAATGATTTATCTGGTGTACCTAAAATGTTTTCACGCACGTAATGTCTTGCAAGAGCTTCTTTTGAGCCAGGTGCAACAGACTTAAACAGTAGGGAAGCATTGGTATCGCCACCCGGTAATTTAGACAACGTACATTGACCAGCTTGTGCTTCAGCAACCGTACAGAATTCAGCTTTATGCACGTTTAGGCGTTGATTAATCACTTCCTGTTGAGAGCCAACTAATTTACCGCCGACTTGAGAAGTTTGAGTCGCCATATCAGCTGCTTGATCAATCACTTGACCAGATGCACTCGACATATTTGTATTTTCAGCCAAAACCTCACAAGACTTAAAGCCTTGACCAGTATTGGCACCATAAGCAAATTGTGCTTTTTTCATGGTATCTGACTGTAAAAGCGCTTGAATACCAGTGGCAATAGTTTGGGTGTTTTTAGTTGTCGCATCGGTAATTTGGTTAGCAGCTTGCGCCTTTTGCTTCACCGCAACTTTAAGCGCTGCAACGATGTTTTCAGTCGAATCATCTAACTTTCTACGGGTACTTTGAGATACTTTTTGAATATCATTTGCTTGGTTGCTTGCATGCTTAGGAATCTGAGAAGACATCTCGCTCATAATCGTACCCAAACCAACCGTAGCCCATTCAGCAAAAACAGGACTACTAATCACCAAAGTTGCACCTAAAATGACAGGTACAAACTTTGATTTTCCTTTAGGCTGTCTTAAAGTATTTTTACGCTTTCTCATAGTCATTACTCAAAGAATTTGGCTGAAGCATTGGAGTTTGGTGTAGTGCGTTGCATCACATTATTAGCCACCGAATAGTTAGCCAGTGATGAAAGAGTACTTCCAGCCATGTATTTATTTTGAAAATCAACGCAAGTTGATGAAGAGCATTCCATCAATCCGACTGGAACAACGTTGTTAGATGCAATTGCCGAGTAGTTCAATGCAACAGTCGCTTGCTGTTCAGAAAGTCGAGAACGAGAAAAAACAAAAGCAGTATCAATGTCGCCATACTGCAGACCATTTGGAATCAAATTACAGACACCCATTTTTGCTTCTTCTACGCCACACGAGGTCGCCAAGTGAAACGCATATGGTGAGGTTGCTTCATCTGTTGAATTTGAGAAAAGTTTCCCTGAAACGTCTTGCATGTATTTAGAAACGTTAAAGTCTTTTAAGTTTCTATTGAGATCGGTTTGTTCACGTTCTTCAAGAGCCGTACAAAAAGCTGAATCAGGGAGGGCAGCATTCGTACCAGAATTTAAAATCGCTTTTTTGATCTCAATATTTTTATCGACACTTTGAATACCAGCAACGATCATTTCTGAATCACGCGTTTGGTTATCAACAATTTGATTTGCACTGACCGCTGTTTGTTGAGTAGATACACGCACAGCAGAACGTACCATCAATTGCTGAGCTTGTATTGCAAGCTCAGAAAGGATAGTGCCAAGACTAAAAGCATTGGTAAAAAGTGGTACGGATAATAGACCAACCGTTAAAGTACCCACCGCAATTGCTTTAACAGGTGAAAACTGATTAACAGTAATTCTTCTTTTACGCAGATTATTTCTATTTTTCATACCACCCCCAACTTAAGAGAAAAAGTCTTTAATTGATTGGGTGACAGAAGTAGATTCTGAACTTGAAGTTTTTGCGTTAGACGGTGTGCTAGTACTGGCTTTTTGATCAGTTGAATAAGAAACTGTACCAGTCGAGCTACTACCATTGATTGTATAAGTATCTCCACCCTCAAAAGCACCGCTAGGCATAACTAGACCAGGATCAAGTTTACCAAGTTGCCCATTCACAGCAGTACCAAGCGCACCCGATACATCAGTGTATTGACCCGCTTTGTTGATTTCACCTATAACATCATTCAATGGGCCAACAAGTTCAGTACTTGCAGTTTTCATTGCGTCACAGGCTTTTTTAGTCGCGTAATCGACAACCATTTGTTGCGCTGCATTGATGATTGTATCAAGTGATGGAATAGTCACAGAAAGGTCAATGATTTTACCGATGTCAGCAAAACAGCCACCTTGACTAGCTGGACTGAACATTTTGTTAATATCGATTGGACGACCCCAAACCGTCATTTGTAGATCTAAGTTGTCTTTAACGACTTTACCGATCCCATCAGTTGCACATGATTCAATATTGGTTTGAATGTTTTGAGCAGCTGCTTGTTCACCTTTTTTAACCGCCATGAAGTTGTTTTCAGCAGCAGTAGAGTTGAATGACGAATTAGAACTGGTAGACGAATAATATCCGCTATTTGAATTCGACAAAGGCGTATCACCACCAGAGCTACTTGCAATGGTCGATGATGTTGCGATGTTTAAGTTACCCATGTTTTGAGTATTACTGGTAACAGAAGCAACGGAACTTTGTTGAACTGCAATAGCACTTGAACACCCAACAACGGTAGCAACAAAAATGCTTAAAGCACTTTTAGTTTTAAAAGCTGGCTTAACATTTTGTAGATTAGGGTTAGTCCTTAAAACATTGCCCCGAACTTGTTGTAGCCTTTTAGCTTTCTTGTGATTGTTACGCATATCTAGCCCTTTAAAAGAGTTATGATTAATGTTTTTTAGAAGCAAGTTCGCAAAGCACTACAACATCTTTTACTACAGCTTCACTACTTAAATATAAGGTAGCTATAAGGTGTTTTAACTCATATATCCTTTTAGCGAACTTATATATAGAATCATAATACCATTCTTCACCATATTGTAGTATATACTTCTCATTGGTTAAACATAGTTTTATGAATTCTTTTAAAATAGGACGCTTAAAAATAATAGCTGTCGTAATATATATAAACTGAGTACTAACCAAACACATTAAAGTATTAATTAGCTCTACTTCCTCTTTTAAGCATTCCTGTAAAACCAATGGCTTTAGGGTTTTAGAAAAACCTTCCTCAGTCACAATATCTTTTAAAAAACCTGAATCCGAGTACTTATTTTTCAGAAAATTACTTAATTCATGCACGTTCTTTAAGTAAATATTGATCTGATCTTTAGACGCAGTTTTGAAATGTTCCTCTACACGTTTTGGATCGTTTAACGTGATGTCGAGCATTTCAGATTCATTATTTTTTTGATTTAAAAGCA
The DNA here is from genome assembly GCF_000876115.1 of Acinetobacter sp. NBRC 110496. Classification (NCBI taxonomy): domain Bacteria; kingdom Pseudomonadati; phylum Pseudomonadota; class Gammaproteobacteria; order Moraxellales; family Moraxellaceae; genus Acinetobacter; species Acinetobacter sp. NBRC 110496. The sequence goes on along the minus strand of NZ_BBTF01000039.1, from coordinate 15,821 downwards.
CAAAAGCGGTGAAGCTGGTAACTTTGCGTGTTTCGCCAAGATAGCCACTACTGCAAGCATTCAAAAAAACAAGGCAATGCTGTTCAGTAAGATACAAGCCGTATTCTTTTGGTGTACCTGATTCAAAGAAATTGAGTGAACGCTTATCAAAATGAAAAGTGTTCTCTAAGGTCTGACAAAAGTAGTTAATAGAGTGTACAAAAGCTTCTGGTACAAAGGTTGTAGGCTCTTGAGACAATGCTATGTTTTGGCTTTCTATGCTCATTCCCACGATTTAGTCCTCTTTGAGAGGTAGGGCGTAATAGCCCATTTGACTTAAAACACGTAAAGGAATATCAAAGTTAAGACTTTGCGTTAGACCAGATTTAGGGTTAAAGGTTTTAGCTGAAGCTATAAACAAAGTTTGCTCATTAATAAACACTTGAATGCTATTCGTGACCTTTTGTTCATCAAGTATGACGCCACATACAATATCTAATTTCACATCAAACGTATAAGCATCCATTTGAACGTCTATTGATTCCCAATCGATCGTCATGAACAAATTTTGGTTTTCAAATTCCAAATTACCTTCTTCAAGAACTTTATTGATTAATCCCTTTTCTAATAATTCCAAGTAAAACGCATGTAAAGGCGTTGCATCTACAAAACCATGAGGATTAAACGGCGTTCTTGTCGGTTCAGTGATTTTAGTTTGAATCATGTTTAACTCCATTAAAGGGTATTTAGATTCTATCTTAAAACACCCTAAATGTTTTTATTTAAAATTAATTAAAACCCATTGCTATAAGTTGAAGCGCTTTCTTTAGTTTTAACGTTTTCAAGATTGCTTTGCGTAATAGTATCTTTGTAATGCTGACTAAACGCATTTTTACCCGTTTCGTTTATGTTCTTAAGCTCATTTTTAATGACCTTAAGATAGTCTTGATATTTCGGTGACTGTTCTACATAAACTTCGGTCGCTGCAATTGAGAACATGTTCTTATCATTGGTTGCGATCGGAAATAGGGCAGTATAGGAAGCATCTTGCTTGAGCTGGTCCACAGTTGTTTGTTGCTCAATGATCTTCGCCTGATAGTCCAACAATGTTTTATTGATGTTTTCATGACTATGGATAACGAAATTCAACTGTCTGTCATTCGGACGTTCAAGGGTAAACGGCTGATCGATACCAGAAAGCTTATTACAGATCTCCATATTGTATCGGTAGGCTTCAAACGAGTCTGAAAAGTGATTAAAGTCTTTTCGGAGAGCATTATTGTTTTCTAAGTCTTGCTGAAAGTCTTGAAAGCATTGCAATACATATTCATCTTCATTTTTTTCAACGAATAATTGAGCGATGTTGGAGCACTGGTGTCGTTCGCAGAGATCCGCAAGCTTTTGAATGCTTTTAACCTCATTTTTCTTTTCTAAGATATTGCGTAAATGTAGCTGAGTTGCCCGATACTCTTGCATCAACATATTGTGATGCTCGACAAATAGCTCATAATCGCTTTTAAGGTACGGACTGGCACCTTCAATCTCACGCTCTACCTTTTCATGCTTAGAGTTGATTTGAACACGCTCACGCGTGGTATTCACTGTATTTTGACCAAAACCACCTAAGATTTTATCAAAAGTAATCATCGCATCGATGTCGCCAGTTACGTTTTTATAGAGATCCATGATTAACGCCCCAATGTTTGATCATTGTCATGATCGTTTCTACGTGCGACTTCTAAATCTATATGCTTATCAAGGTCACTCAAAAATTGAGATGTCGTATTTTTCTCAAGCTTTACTTGGTCTAAGTAGTTTTTAGTATTGAGATTCAAACCATCTTGGAGCGCTTCTAAGCGTAGGCCAGTTTTATCAAAATCAGCCTCAAGGATCTGATTCACTTCTTTGATTTTGTCCATGTCTTGCTGTTCTAGACGGTGTAACTTCACATCTTCATGAATCGCAGCGATATAGTGATCGGTTAAGATCTCTTGCTTTAAGTGCTGAAGCGCAATTTCCACGTTTCCTGTTTCAGCAATCACGGCGTTGAAGCTGTCAAAGATTTGACCTGTTTCAGCCGAGTTTCTAAATTCAACAATACGAGGCTCAACACTATTAAGGTTTACAAACTTGGCATCACCATACGCAGTAGGTAGTACTAGATGATCATCCATACATTCAAAAAGTTGCTTATATTCAGCATTCATAAGATTTGATGCTGCTTGAAGCTTTAAATCTTGTTGTAACGTGTCTAGGCGTTGGTTGAGATGTAGAAAGCTTTGAACATACATCTCGTTTTGAGAGTTTTCAGGCGCAACAACGGTTGAGGCCATACCTTTAACAACATTTTTCAGTTGCGTATTTTGAATCTGATCAGCAATTTGATTAAGCGCGTTAATGTGATCGGCTTTCACAAGGTTATTGTTTTTCAGTTGTTCAATAAATTGATTTTGTTCAATCACTTTTTCACTTTCCTTTTCGCTGAATAACGAATCTTTAATTTGTTGTTTCACCTGGTCCAAGTTAGAGAAGAGGTGAAGTACTTCTTGTTCATTGCTGTTATTGACTGCATTTAGCAATGTAACAAACACATCATGGCTGATTAGTTGTTGCTGATTATTTTCCGCATTCTGAAATTCAGCAATTTGGCTACGGCTAATGACTTCAACACCAACATCATTGATATAGCTTGCACCAATCGGGGAGAGTTGATTATCTGGAGCTTTTACGGCGTAGTACTCGCCTGATTTGCCATCATCTTTGGCGCATAGACCAATATATGTATTGCCATCTTGCGTAATGATTTTTGAACCGATGCTATTGAGTGCTGCAGAGGGTTGTAACGTACTCAAGGTTTGAATCAATTCTTTTTCGCGATTTTGATGAATTGCATTACTTACTGCTTGGTAAACTTCAGGATCTAAATAAGTCACCTGATTGGCAGATTCTTCATTGAGCGCCGTGACAGTATTCCACTCTAAAATATCTTTACGCGGTATCGTTGTAATACCGGCATTAATAATATCTTCCGTGGTAATTTGACGATCAAGGTTGGTAATGGCCACGGCGTTGTATTCGGGTGCAATTGATTTATGACCTTCCGAATCTGAAGTCAGTACCACGAATTGACCGTAATCCGTTTTCACCATAGCACCTACAACACTGAGCTTGCCTTCCAAAATCATTTTTGAAAGTTCAAGTTCACGTTCGGCAGATCTGGCGTAAGTATTAGTCTGTTCTGCAGTATTGTTGATGGTATCGGCTTTGAGCTTGTCTAAGTATTCGCTTGAAAATTTACCAAGCGCATTTAACTCGTCTATCGGCTCGACAGACTCCAGCTCATACAGTGGAACGGTAGAGGATTCATTCACGATGTCTTTAAGATAAAGCACATCTTTTTCAGTGATATTTTCGAGATCTTCAATCACCGAAAGAGGCACAACGATCGCACGTTTATCCAGATTATCGGAAGCTATATCCAAAACAACCATATTGGTTTGGGTTGTTTCATCTTCATAAACCATACCGACAAACTGTTCAATTTCAGCATTAGAAACATTGTTGTGACGGTCTTTAAAGAATGCTTCTAAGTCAGAATCATGATCAACATAAATACTGTCATAAGGGTTCATTGGTTTACCGTCATTGTTTTGGTCTTGGCTTTGCGGTGCTGATTGAGTTGCCGACTGTTCTGCAGTATTGCCTTTAAACTTACCCAAAAGGTTTGAAAGTTTAGATTTGGCTTTCTTTACTTGATCCGAAATCATTTGACCTGATTGATAGGCACGTTGAATAAACTGATCTTTGTATGAAGCTTTGGCTTCTTCAGTCATTTGTTCTGGATCTTGCCCTAATGGATATTCGGCACCAAGGAACATACGTGCTTGTTCTAAATACTGAGAACAAATGGGTTCAAAAAAGCGACCTTCAAACTCATGGATCTTTTCAGACTTAATGCCTTCGTGCAGTTCTTCAATTGAGAGAAACGTTACTTTGTCTTCAATCGTTTCTAAATAGAACGGCGTAATCGGGGTAGGTGCATCGCTACCTTCCACTTGAGGCGGTAAATCTGCTTCTTTAACCAGTTTGATAAATGGGGTAGAGGATTCAACACCTTCGACAGAATCCTTACCGACTACATCAATCACGATGTATTGTTCACCGTCAATGGCATAGACTTTAGCGACATTTAGATCGAATTCTTCTAAGGTAACGCCGTCACGGTCTTTATTCAGTTGAGTGGTATATGGATCGTTTAAAAGAGGCAACATTTGCTCTTTTGAGATCGGTTTTAAAATATCGGCATTCTTACCAGGTTCAGTCAATTTTGATTTATCGGCTGTATTGGCAAGCTGTTCGGGTTGTTGTGCGTCTGGATGGTTACTTTTAACGGTAACATCAGGATTGATTGGTTTATCCCAAATATTTTTCAGGTTATCAAGGCTTTTGTTCTTGTTGAACATGGCCATAATCGCTGCAATGATCAACTTGATTGTTTTCTTAACCAGTTCAATCATGACTGCAATCATTTTTGCACTGAGCGCAGCGAGTTCATCAGCGACCGTGCGTGGATGGCCGTGGCTATTTTCACGCGCTAAAGGAGGACGTTCGTTACCTTCCTCATTTCGCATATCCTTAAAGCTTTTAGAGGCAACGCTACTTGCAGCCAAACTTGCTTTGTCTTGTGGACCACCAGCAATGTTTAATGTGCTCTTTGGTGTACCTTTTGGTGCATTCGGATCAGCTGATTCAACATCTTCCTTTACTGTCTCTTTAGCCTTCTGATTTTCTTTATGTTCTTTCAAAAGTAGAGCAGCTTGTAACTGGTCGCTATGTTCACGGGTTTCTAATAACTGAATTACTTCCTTGGTTAACGTGTCCGTATTGAATTCAAGATAGTGAATCTCAAGTTGTTCAAGTCGAGCAGCTGTATGGTCGCTATTCACACGCCATTGATCCATGACGATAGTTTTTGGCACTAAGCCAAGTTCTTCAGCTTCAATCCCACGAATTAAGCAAAAGTCACGCACTTGGCGCATCAATGCGTTAATTTGGTTTTTATCGGTTAATTCACCTGAAAAATAGGTATTCGGTGCACCCGTAACTTCGTTGTAGATCTGCTGCTTTGCTTCACGCACGACTTGGTTTTGGTTAATCAAGCCTTCAATCGCGAATTGACGATTACTCAGGAAGTTGAGGGCATTTTCTTTAGTTGCACCCTTCAGGCTTAAACCATAGTAGGGCTGAGTGACAAAAGATTTTGTCTCAAAGTTAAAGAGGGTTTTTTCAGCCACTTGAACGGCTTCAAATGGATTCTCTTCTTTGGAAAGGAGGAAATCAGGATCATTGTCTGATAGGAATAATTTAGAGTCTGCAGTTGTATATACACGGTCTTCAACTGGCAATGAACTGTTATTTTCAGCAATATTGCCTAATCCTTGGTCCAGTGCGTTTTTAGTCTGGATTTTATTCAGATCCGCAATAAACTTAAGATCATCATCATTCTGCAGATCAAGCCCGATGTCTGCAAAGAATTCTAATTGACTGGCTGGATCTCTTTGCTCAAGTGCATCAAATACTTTACCAATCAGAACAGGATCAAGTTCAGCTAAATCATTGACAGTGACAGCGGAAAGATCAAACGTGTTTTCAGGAATGATGGACCGTTCATTCTCGTAGATCGGGTAGCTACTACGCTCATAATCACCTTCGTCAAAAAACATCGGTTCATCATCGTTCAACCGAGTATCTTCAAGAGGGGGAGCGTAATCATAATCTGGGTGCCCAGGAGGTACAGAGTTACCGCCCATAGGCTGATCATATTGATACCCATCATCTTGCATGACTGGCGGTTCTTCCATTAATGGAGGTTCAGATAGGGGATCTTTGGGATGTGGTTCAGACTGGTATTGTTGCGATTGATCTTGTGCAACATTGTTTTGTTGTGGCGTAGGCTGGATGGATTGAAATTCCACGCCGTCCAAACTTAAATCATCCCACTGTTCCAGGCCCTCATTGAAAGTTAATGATTGGCCGTCTTGCAGTTGATCAAGTGTTTGCTCGTCAAAATTATCTTGTTTAGGGCTTTGGTCCATATTTGATCCTTATGACAGGTGGCCTTTCTGATTTTAAGAGTCCTTTTTAGAATCTGTATCAACATTCCAAATAAAGTCTTCTTTAAAGTCAGAATTAAAACCAGTTGTGATGTCTAATTCACTGTCAAAATCCACTAAATCTGAGTTATTAGAAGATTCCTCTAAGGGATTAGAGTTGCACATAAAATACCTGTATTTGTTTTTTAAAACGTCAATGTGATCGTCACAGATATGATACATGGTATATACGAACTAGACCACACGTAATTGTTATTCACGTATGGTCTGGTATATACCTTTTAAGGGAGGGTTTTAGAAAGATAATTGCTGGATTTCTTGATCGTTATCTAGGGTTTTACCCTCATGTAACTCAGCCTTATAAGCTGGCTCTTCTGGAGGATTAAGCATACGGTTAATTTCATTTAAAAAGTAACCATTACCATCAGGAAGTTTAGATTTTAAATCCAAAAAGGCAGCTTCAATTTTGGTTGTACTGTCCAGCTCGTCAACAAAGCGTTCAACATCCTTGAGATCAAGCGCAAATCTAAACTCATTACGGCCTGGCTCAGTAAAGTGGATGTTCAACGATTCATCTGTTTTACCGCCTTTAGGATCATGGAATACGTTGGTATTCGACATAAAACGATTGAACTGTTTTGCAACAGATTTCACCGTCACATTAAAGCAGTCTGAACCGTTGTAGTAGAACTCAATACTTGCTTTCTTGTACGGGAAATTAACCTTAGTACCCACATAGTTATTGCGGTTGAAATCAATGTTTACAGGCAATTGATTAAAGAAGTTCGCAATCTCTTTAACTTGCTTAAACGTCACTTGGTTTTCAAGAGAGCTTTCAAACAAGTCAGTTGGTGTATTTGATGGCAATAATAACGCACGGTTACGCATACCATCAGCATCGGTAAATATAACGGTTGAATGTCGTAGATCTAGTGAGCTGACAATCTTATGTGCCTTGAACATATTGCCCGTTAAGGTAATCGCTTGTCGTGTGACATCACCAGACGGCGCTTTTTCAAAATAGGTACGCGTATAACGGGAATAATTGTTTTGTTCAGTAAATAAGTTCACCAAGGGTTGACGATCCTCAACATGACGTCTATTCACATCAGCATAAGAATAAAATTCAGGATTGAAGCGTTTTAGGATAATACGTCCTTTTTCACTCACTGGAGCTACCCAATCCAAGTCTTGCTTGGCATTTTGCATGGTGTAATTGATCAGTGGAACTTTAAACGACTTCTTATCACCAGGGTAAACCAAATCAAGCTTAACCGCATTCGGTGTGATTGCACCTCCACGTAACGGCGGTAGGTCTAGACGTAGCAAAGCACCTGTTTTGTGATCTGGCGTCACTTCATCATCAAAAAGACTAGGTTTTGAGATAAGGAACAATAACCCATGCGCTGAATGACCTTCTTTTTCGTTCCTTTCCATAGAACGAGCCAAGAATTTTAGATCCTGAACAATTCGATACATGCGATCAAAGTTAGAGGTCAAAATAGGATCATTGGCTAGATAAACCGCTTCAGCTACTTTTTCAAAGGCATCTGCAGAGTGATCATCAGGTTTACGAAATTGAATATCATCAATGTGTTTTACATTGGCTTCAACAACACCGAAATGATCAAATACTTCGTGTCGATAATCACGAATTACTTCACCACGCATTTGCCCACTTTTGAAAAATAACTTTTGCTTAGCAAAGCCTTCATATTTTTGGTACATCAATGCCTCAAAGTTATAGGCATAGTGTAGTAGTCCGTGTACCGTTTCATTGATGTTTTCATTGATACGTTTAAATTGACGCACCAGATAATCATCACTTTCTTTGAACATGAGTTTTAGATTGTCAGCACGTAATGGCTCAACATGTTCAATGTATTGCAGACCTTCAAAACGCACAGGTAGATCAAAGGTATTGATCTTGGCTGCTTCTGTTTCTGAAGTCACGGTAAAGAAGTTGTCCTTCACTTCAAACTCACGGACTTTTTTAGCTTTCCAGTCTAAAAAGTTGGTCTTGAGTGGGTTACGACCCAACAAGTCTAATTCACGGATCTTATCGTTATAGTCAACAACCAAGTCTTGATAAACCTGTTCTTGCTGACTAATCGGCATCAAAATCAGTTTAGATAGCAACTGGTTCACATGATAGTTTTGCGCCGTGCGATACGATGGTCCTTTTTCATCATCCGAAATATCAATATCAAGTGTGTTCGCCAAGTTCACGTTATTTTTCAAATAGTCCAACGATACCCGGTTGCCAATGTAGTTGAGCATGTCAGGATAATCGTTTTCGTTAAACTTGGTTTCTGAGTTGGCAGAGACGTTCGCTGATAGGGTAGACAGTTTACGCATCATCATTAAGTGCATACGTGTTTCTGCTGGAATACCCGAATCTACTGTCGTCATAATCGGATGTGATTCTTCACCACGGCGACCCACACGACCGATCATCTGAATCGTATCGGTAGAGTTCTCAGGTTTTTGCAAGAAAAACAACTCACGTTGGCGCAAGTGATCCGATGGAATTGTAGGATCAGGGTTTTTGGCTGCATGTAGAGAAATACCCGTACAACCAGAGCGAGTCACAATAACAACATCGATTTCACCAGATTGGAATTTTGATTGAACCAAAATCTTACCTTGTGTCGTATTGTTCTCTTGTTTATTAACCTTCCATTTGCCGTCTCTTGTTTCCGTTAAGTGGATCTGACGGCCAGAGATTTCATCAATCTTGAAGCCAGCTTTTGTCACCTTGTTACGTAGTACGTCCAAAGGCATCAAAGGTAGATCAGGGAACTTTTGAATCTTTTCTTTGATACGATCCAAAATGATTTTATACGGACTTACCACTGGATCGCCGTTTTCATTAAATGTCACTTCCGTACTGAGCTTCTTAACGAACGAGTTACCGTAGTTATCTTCAGCTTTCACCACATCGATGCGATCTAACATCACTTCAAGCAAGTCACGGAATTGTGGGAGTTCATCTAAAACAGAAATTTGACTTTGCAGATAGCTACCGCGCTTATCTTCAAGCTTAGTCAATTCCTTTTGAATATTTTTCGCTGCTTTTTCATCGCCAGCGTCACGGTTTTCTTTGATCATGAGTTTTTGAAGCTCATTTTCAAGAAATTCAATTTCTGACGATACCGACTTGAAGTTATTAAACGCTTTTTCTTTTTCAGGCGAATCAGCGGTAACGTCTTGCGCCGTATCTGCTTTTAAAATCGCTTCCATGCGACTTTGCATCAAAATGTTGAATAGACTCTCACCCGTATTTTCCAAACCAATCACGGGCTTTCTACCCTCATGTAATGCCTGAATCACAGCATCACTTGTAGAGTCAGTTTTCAATGCCAATAGGAATTGCTTTTGGATCTGGTACATTCGAGATCCAAAGTTCATCACACTCAAACTTAAACGGTTTTTCGGATCGTCTGAATCCTGATGAAAGTCTAAATTGGCAACAGCATCATCATCATTGGCAATGTTTTCTAGCGCATCGAGGCGAATATCTTTAGAAAATTTCACCATGTCCGTCAAGATGTCAGAAAGAACATCTGAGTAATTGTGAAATTTCTTAATTTCCTCTTCAGTTGGCACAAAGGTTTGAATGGTAATGTGCGAGAGATCTTGCTCTCTACGAATCATGGCAGAGCTGTCTACCAAACCTTCAGAAATAAACTCCAAAATTGGACCATCTGCATTTTCGATAACCTTTTGTAAGTCATTACGAGATACGGATCGAGGGAACAATTTATGGAAGAATTCAAGATTTTCAGGTTTCTTAATTGCCGATGCAGACTGGAAATTAATTAGATTGGTCTGATCAATAACATCTAAGAAAAATTGACTTGTAGCTGATTTCAAGGATGCTGCACGGTGCGTTTCATCCATCACCAAAACAGTGTCTTGATTAATAAAACGAGTCAATAACGCACGTTTCCGGTTTGGTCGGTTAAATTGGCTATACGTTGCCAATACCAAGTCATGTTGCGCTGGAATATCTTCAATTTCCTTAGGTAGATCTTGGCCAGTGAATAAAACCTCTTCAGTACCAAAGCGGTTAATCACAGCATCCGAGTTAAAGATAAACGGATCTTTAAAGAACTTGTCACTGTCTGTAGCAACAATATCACGCCAAATGTCGTTCAAGAGTTGCGTTGTATCTGTAAGGAAAACAGGGGGCTTTCCTCTTAACGCACTATATCGTAAACACGCAGCTGCAATACGACCTTTACCTAAACCCGTCTGGTCGCCAATAAGCACAGGTAAGTTTTGGTCAAAACGTAAAATGATATGGGCAACCGCATCGACCTGTTCACATGCAAAAGCGGACTTTAGTGCATCAAAATTGTCATATTGCAATTTCTTAGCGACATAGGCATCAACAAGAGTAGGGTAGTTACCATTATCGACTTCAGCTTGGAAATTGATACCCCCAAAACCTAATACATTTTGGATGTGTGTAGTCAATTGAGCATTTGCCTGATTAATCGCTTTAATCTGGTTTTTAGCCACTAAAGCAATTGGCTCAGATGCCATAGACATCGGTATATACTTAACTTGGTATATATTTTCCGGAGTTGGTTCTGTTGTGTTTTCAGCATTAGGAACAGGAACAATCGGCTGTAAATTTGATTGGTCAGATTCAACAGTCGGTTCTTCTTTTTGCTCAGTACCGATCGCTAATTCAGAATTTAACTTAGCAATCTCTTCAGCAGTTAAACCCGGTTCCTGTTTTACTTGCTCTACCGCTGGTTCTTCAGCTGGTGTTTGTTCAGGTGTTTCACCCTCATTGGTCGCCGTGGTATCACCTACTTGAAGATTAACGTCATCGTCAAGGTCTTCATCCAGATTTTGGTTCTCGTGCGGATTCTTTACCTCAGGCACGAAATCATTGTCATTTTCATTTTCAAACGTTGGTGTAGCTTCAGTTGGTGTAGGTACATCATCATCTGAACTGGTTGTTTGCGTACTAACTTCAACGGTTCCGAAGTCAAAAGAAACTTTATTCGGTTTTGATTTAGGTTTACGACCAAACATCGGTTTTGGTTTGACAGCTTCCTCTTGCTTAATCTCTTCTTCTTTAGCGACCACGACTTCATCAAACATAGTGACTGCAGACGTAGGCGTTACACTTGATGCAATATCTTCAAGTGGCGAAACAGGCTGTTCATCACCTAGACTGGCAAACAAATCGTCATTTTCTTTTTCAACAGGCTTAACCTCAACAACAGGTTCAACCACTGGTGCTTGTTGTGCTTGTTGCTCAACTGGAGTCGGAGTAGTTGGCTTGAAGTATAGATCCTTATTCGGATTCAAACGATTATAGATTACGTTATTAGCCCATCCCCAAAGTTCGTCATAGTCCGTAATGACTTTCAACTTATCTGGTACCACAGAAGATTGGTAAGTTTGTAGTAACGCTTGTTCGTTTTTACGATTGCCTACCACTAACATACGAACATTTTGATTAGCGCCGTTTCGTGCATATGCATTGCCGTGGATTTCTACAACCGCCTCAACTTCATAATGCTTATAGAGATAATTAAGTAAATTCTTTGATTTACGCTCAACCGTACCATCTGAAATCTGTTTATCTGAGCCAATAATGAAAACTGAACGCCCTTGATCGTTTCGTGCGTTTAGTGATTTAACCAGAATGGCATGGTCCAATTTATCCGTACTGAACCAGACGTTTTCTGATGGATCTACCAATAATGGGTTTGGATCTACGCCGTTACGCTGTTGAACCAAAATTGGTGCAACACGTTCTAGTTTATCCATAGCACCAAAAGGAGGGTTGGCAATCACATAGTCAACTTTTTGCTTAAACGTTTGCTCAAAATCAATTTGTGTAGCATCTGCAGTAACAACCGTGCATTCATAATTTTGAGTCAGTGCTTTTGTACGTTCAGCACGTTTGGGATCTAACTCAACCGCATAGACAGAAGCATTACGCTCTTGGGTTAATAAACCGATTAAAGATCCATTACCCACAGTTGGCTCGAGCACGGAAAAGTTTTGTTTTGTTCGGTTATCACCCTCAATCAATAAGCGCTGAGCCACAAGTGACATCGGGATTGGAGTCGAATATTGCTGTAACATACGAATCGTATTGTTTCGCATGGTCTTAGTCGGCATGCGATTGTATAACGCTAAACTCGTTTTAAATGAGCTCTCAGTAAAATCAAGCTCACCTAACTTTTCGACCATCACTGTTTCAAGCGCTTCTTCTGCAGTATGGATCTGTTTATCTGTTACCTTGGATACATCAACGTCAGCATTTTTGGCTTGCGTGATTAGAGCTAAAAACTTTAAAAAGTCCTGGTGATTATGGCTCTTTGTTTCATGTTCTAATTGATAGATATAGCCTCTTAAGCATTCTTTTAAATCTTTTTGCTTGGTCGCACGTAAGTACAGACTAGACGGCTGATCATTAGGACCTTCAGGTATTTGCGTACCTTGGGCATTCACGTAAAAACGGTTATGAGCTGAAGCATAGATTTTGTTGCCATCAGAGTTATAACCGAGTGGAGTTGCACTATTCAACGCAACGTTCAATCGTTGTGGCACCAATGTTTTTGCTTGGGCATTGAACAAATCATGCAATTCTTGGCGAGTCGCAAGCACACTACGGATAAATTCTTTTGGAATACCCAAAACTTCATGAAACAGTCTTGGTTTGATCGTTTCATTCAAATTGTATTGATACAAGTGACCGTCAAAGTGAGGATAAGCCTCAAACTTCATCGGTGTAAAACCAATGTTATTCAAATTTTCTTTAGATAGTTTTTTTTGAACGTCCAATAAGAGTAATTGGCTATCCGTCTGGCCAACACGCCGTACATCGAGATATACACCAGCTTGTGATAAGTCGATCCATTTAATTTTTTCGTTTAAATCATGAGTAGTCATAGCGAACCTGAAGAAGAATTATTAAATTTGATTAAAAAGTCATGTCGTTATAGACATCAGAAGTCGCAGCCTTTTCTTGGCTTTTCTTAACATCCATTTCTGGCTGTCTGACTTTCATCATTAACTCTTGTGGATCAGGTAAAAGATCGTGGTTGAAGTTCTTAGATAACGGACTATCGATTGAAGCTTTATGTTGCTGTACATGCTCTACCGTAATTTCTGAAAAGTTCAACGCATTCATACGGGTTTGAGTAAGTTCAACAGGCTCGATAAACGAGACAAAACAATTATTCGAGTTCCGTTGGTGTGGTTGAATAACAATAAACGCTTCAGCAAATTGCTGTTTTGCATGCGTCAATTTATTCATGGTCTGACGATCAACTTGACTTAAAAATTGAGGATTTAAGTCGTGCGGTTTTGGATTGCCGTAGTCATCGGTAAATTGATTCACTAGGGGAGGTGCACCAACACCACGAACACCCTCACCAGTACGTAAATCTATTTCTGGATCTACCTTGCGAAAACCAGCGTGAGGCGTTTTATTGTTGAAAAATTTCTTTAAGAACGTGTCTTTGTAAAGCGCACCTAGTTGTAGTTGTTGGCCATGATAAACCTCAGGCAGTAATTTTTGACTCACCAAGCCAGCGTAAAGACGTTTTAAATTTTGATTTTTTTCTTTGTCTACATCTTCATTGTAGAACACTTTAATTTGTCGATCGCCAAGTAATGCAAACAGGGCAATACGGGCCTGGTCCATAACATAAACGTTCTGAGCCTGTTTATCGAACTGGTCTTTTTCATGCTGGTTGGATGGTACAAAATTTGGATCAAAAGTTGCGGTGTGAAAGTCATTGCCGTTCAAAATATCTTTGATACTTTCAATCGGATCTTTAGCAACCCGATAAGACTTTTTAGTTTTATCAATACCGCCACGTTGCATCAACGGATCTGGCTTAGCGAATTGCTTAACACTTTCACGATCAGCACTGTCATAGGTTGGAATCAATGGGATTGTAGTTAATACAGAACCAGACTCATAGCGCACAACAATTTTTGAAAATGGAATGCGCTCAGGTTGGTTGTCAGTACTATTCGATAAAGATTTAACAAGAAGCTGTAAATTATTTTTAATAATAGCGTTATGAAGTGCTGGAGAATTAATTTTTACATTGGGCACTTGCATATGTGCTGCATCTTCAATGATTTGAGCTTTAACAAAGAAATCGCCGTTTTTTTGTTGATGCACATTGATAGAAGTGACTGCTTTGATTAATTGTGAATTCGGGTTGTTACTCATTACGTTGCACCACTGAGCAACATAAGTTTTATAACCGTCAAGAGATTCGTAGGGTGAGTCAACACATTTGTCAAAACAGATAATTCGACCACGGTTAGCACCGCGATTATGTGTGTCTAATGAAGTACGTTGGTTACGTCCAGAATCAAATTTTGCGTGGACTTCATCTACTGAAACATTCTCAGTATGATGCTTGTTGAGTTTATTAATGATCTTCGTGAATTCTTCAGATGAACTCATTCGTATGCGAACTGGTTCATTGGTAGACATATCAAAGCCGTATGCATACAGCTCGTCTTGTTCATCATGTTTGTAAAATTGATCTACAGTCATGACGATACGTTTAATCGTATTATCACTTTTACTCATTTCTTAAATTCCACGCTTTATATTTTTGATTGCTGGTCATTGACTCAAGCTATTTATAAAATACTACAAAACCTCATTGGTATATACTAAGGAGGCAAATAAAAAATTAAAAAATATATTAAAAAGTTTAAGAGTAAATTTTTAAAAAGAAATTTTTTGTTTATTATCTTTCTAATTAAGGGAAGTTAATTAGGGACATTTTTTATGCTTATTTTTCATGATATTACAGGATTAGTACGGAAAAACACAAATGGTACGAGCGAAAATCAAATTCATTTGAGCGCAAATTGAATTTGAATTTTTAGAAAATAAGGCGTTTTTAGCTGGTTTTTGATGTTTTTATCCACTTTCCTATTAAATTCTATCCACAAATTAAGTTCTTGTATATTAGAATGAATTTAAAAATATGAGTAAAATATTGTTCATTTTTTAGCTTTTTGCAATATTGGAAATTTGCAAACTAGCAAGTGTTGTAAGTCGCTGTTTATAATAAAATTAAATAGAATAAAAAATACTTCCAGCGCAAATTAAATTCATTTGAGCGCAAATTAAATTCAAAACGTTGCGGATAACTTCTCCAATTTCCTGAGAGCCTTGATAATAAAGACTTTCAGATTTTATGAGGAATAGCCCTTATATATGACCCAACGATCGCTATTTAGCTTGTTTTACGACAAATCAATAACTTACGCCATTAGGACGGAAGAAAGTTTACAACCCATTTATAAAAAACTTTCGCTGAGTTCAGACTATAACAGAAAATCAATGAGTTACGCCATTAGGACGGAAGAAAGTTTACATCCACTTATAAAAAACTTTCGCTCGTATTTTGACACAACTATAAATCAATAACTTACGTCATTAGGACGGAAGAAAGTTTACAACCCATTTATAAAAAACTTTCGCTGGAAGTTAGGTACAGCCAAAAAGTTATAACCTAACCTTAAAACATACTAAACATACTATCTATGATAGTTGAGCTATTGGATCTGGACAAAAAAGTAAAATCAATAACTTACGCTATTAGGACGGAAGAAAGTTTACAACCCATTTATAAAAAACTTTCGCTCGTATTTTGGCACCACTATAAATCAACAACTTACATCATTAGGACGGAAGAAAGTTTACACCCACTT